>NZ_SMLW01000612.1:20949-26478 GCF_009711405.1 Fulvivirga kasyanovii
TTTTCAGAGGAAACTGACATCGTTTATCCGTAACATCAATTGGCACAAGAGTTGTCAATAGGAAAATAGAATCGCGGTTCTAAAGTTTATTGAATTTAGGTTTTGATGGTTCTGATCCCGATAGCTATCGGGACAGGATTACAGTTTAACCAAAATTGTTGAATTGTTTAACTATTAAAATTTGAAGACGATGAGCACTTTAGTAAAAAGAAACGGATTTTTCCCTTCTACATCATTCTTTGATGATTTCTTGACCAGAGACCTTTTTGATTGGTCTAATTGGACTGACAGTAGTAACAGTACTGTTCCTCGTGTAAATATTGTTGAATCTAACGATGACTTCAGGGTAGAAATGGCCGCTCCTGGCATGAAAAAAGATGATTTTCATGTAGAGTTGGATAACGATATGCTGACCATCTATTCTGAAGTGCAAAATGAGCATTCCAAAGAGGATCAAAACTACACTCGTAAGGAATTCAGCTATCAGTCTTTCAGAAGAAGTTTCCATCTACCAAACACCGTAGAAGCTGATAAGATCGAAGCTACCTACAAAGATGGATTACTTAGCCTTGTGATTCCTAAGAAAGAGGAAGCTAAGAAAAAACCTGCAAGGACTATAGCTATATCCTAAGTCCCGTTTTTGAGTTTTTGAGTAAGGTGGGGTGCGAAACACCCCACCCATTTTAAAGATTTAAAAATTGAGGAGCCATGAAAAGATATTTTAAACCCGGAGACAGAGTGCAACTGAGATCAGGTGGACCTGTCATGGAAGTGATCAAGTATGTGGAAGGCAAGGATTTTCTGTTAGGCACATCTACAAGTAATCATAAGGTTTTATGTGTATGGTACGATAAAGTAGAAGGCCGAAAAGAAGGAGTTTTCCATCAGAATAGCTTGATCAAAACCAAATGGCCTGTACGGTTTCTATCCAACAAAGCAGCTTTTCTGAGCAATGCAGGGAATCATTGCTGATGTTGGATTGAGTCAAATAGTTAGTTTATGCTTTTGATTAGATGAGTTATACATGTTGAACGAAAAAATGATGAAGCCATGAAAACATTATTTATTATTCTTTTACAAATAGGTATGATGGATAATGCTAACCTTATTGCTCCATCTTTTTTTCAAGCTCAAGTGAAACCAACAGTTCCTGAGAAACAATGGTTCAATAATTTTCTGACCGTCCCTCAGGATAAAACCATATTTATATATAATCCGGTATTAATGTATCAACCTCAGTTGAGTACGCTGGAGCTGTACTTTGAGCCCATGCATTTGCCAATGCAACGCCAAAGCAGTTTCCATAACAATAAGTACGGAGTTGTACCTGAAGGGGTCAAGTTGCGGCCTAGACAAACCAGGGGCAAAAGGATCTATCGCTCCAATCCGGTGACAAAATATAGAGGTCCTATCTAAAAACACGAATTGGTATGGAAAGGAACGAGACCTATATCTATTTCATGATAGCTGCCATCCTTTTTTTCGGATTCAGCTTCTTGGTGGTGCTAGGCATGTTTGCACATGCCATAGTATCACTGATTCTGTAAACTATTCCTGAATATGGAGCAAAGTGTATTTTTGAACTATTACAAGACCATATTAGAGAAGGTTAGCTTTGATCAGTTTCTCTTGAAAAAAGAGTATAAAAAGCACTACAAACTATTCATCCATCAGATGATTCAAAACTGGATCAATGGATGTATGAAAATGGGCTAAAACAAAAATTAAATGATTGGAATGAACTAAAACAGACAGCATAAAACAATAATACGATTATGAAATCGTCATTAAAAATCAACAGTGATTTTACACAAATTGCGAATAAATTTTTAATGTAAGATTCAGTGTTGCCATTGAAAGACAAACAAACGAACATGAAAATAGCACAGATATCCCCCTTATATGAATCGGTACCACCGAAGCTTTATGGAGGTACTGAGAGAGTGGTTTCTTATTTGACTGAAGAACTGGTTCGTCAAGGTCATGATGTTACACTGTTTGCTTCAGGAGATTCTAAAACCAATGCAAAACTGGTCAGTCTCACTGAAGATGCTTTGAGGCTTAAGGATGTACAAGATCCATTGGCTCATCATATTGCACAGATGCAGGAAGTAATAGAGCATGCACATGAATTTGACGTGATGCATTTTCACACGGACTACCTGCATTTTCCATTTTCCAGCTTATTGAATAAACCACATTTGACCACTCTTCACGGTCGATTGGACATCCCCGATCTCGTTTACGTGTATCATAAGTTCAAAAAACAACCCCTCGTATCCATCTCTGATTCTCAAAGGAAAGGGATGCCTGTGGATGTCAACTGGATCGGTACGGTTTATCATGGGCTGCCGTTGGATCTCTACAGGAAAGGAGAAGGTGATGGCGATTATGTTGCATTCATTGGCCGAATATCTCCTGAGAAACGACCCGATAGAGCGATACAAATAGCGAAAGAAGCAGGCATAAAAATAAAGATAGCAGCCAAAATCGATACGGCCGATGAAGATTATTATCAAAGAATGATTAAGCAGCTTATGGAGCAGCCACATGTTGAATTCATTGGGGAAATTGGGGAAGATCGAAAAGGCGAGTTTTTAGGTAAAGCAAAAGCCTTATTATTCCCAATAGATTGGCCGGAACCTTTCGGCATGGTAATGATCGAGGCAATGGCATGTGGTACTCCCGTAATCGCCTACAATCATGGATCGGTACCGGAAGTAATTGACAAAGGAGAAAGCGGGTTCATTGTAGATAATGTGGCTGAATCTGTTAGAGCATTGGAAAATATTGACCTTATAGATCGAAATAAAGTCCGAGAGACTTTTGAGAAGCGATTCAGTACAGGCGTGATGGCTCGAAACTACATGGAGCTTTACCAGTCACTGATACCATCTACCAAAAAATTAGTGTTTATTTCAAAGGAGTTAAAAAACCAGGTTAGGTCCCTTAGTTAAATAAAGCAATGATTGAGATTCAGGAAGAAAAACAAGTCATAGAAAAAGGCGAATTTGAAGTATTGGCGGATGCCAGCTACATTGATGATCGAACACAGGTACTGAATCACTGTGATACTTTTAGTATTACAAGTAGGTCTGGTGATATTCTCCCCCTGGGTAAAGAGGTTCAGGGGGTCTATCATCAGGATACCCGATTCATCAATGAACTCCGATTGCTATTAAATGATCAGTACCCGGTATTGCTTAGTTCCAATATCAAGGAAGCCAATGATGTCTTATCAGTAGACCTCACAAATCCCTTGATAGCGCTACCGGATGAAACAAAACTTCCGCAAGGATCTATTCATCTGCACAGAAGTCAACTGGTACGAAATGGACGGTTTCATGAGAAGATTGAAATAGAAAACTATTTGGATCATCAGATACCTCTTACGATAAGCCTTCAATTTGATGGTGACTTTAAGGACATTTTTGAAGTAAGGGGACTTGAGCGAGAAAGAAGAGGAATTTACCTGGGTTATGAACAATTGAATGATCGTACCCTCAAGATTAGCTATAGGGGGCTGGATGAGGTAGTGCGTCAATGCAAAGTGGTATTTAATCGCTCGTTTTCAACCAATGAGTCTGCTGGCAGAGTGGCTTTTGACTTACAGCTTGAACCAAAGAAACTACAGCATATCGAATATTCGCTGACTTTTTCTCAAGAAGGGGGCAGCCAGGATGAGGTCGACTATTGGCAAAGTCGGCATGCCAACGCCAGTGATCTTGATCGGGGTAAAGATTACCTACCAATTATTGAAACCTCCAACGAGCAATTCACGCATTGGCTCAATCGCTCAAAGGCTGATCTGGTGTCCTTAATGGCAGACACACCCACCGGTAAATATCCCTACGCTGGAGTACCCTGGTATAATACGGCTTTTGGCAGGGATGGGATCATTACCGCTTTGGAAACATTGTGGGTGGCCCCAAAGCTGTCCAGAGATGTATTGCTATTTCTTGCAGCCAATCAAGCCACTACGCTGGATGAATCCATAGATGCCGAACCTGGAAAAATCTTGCATGAAACGCGCGGTGGAGAAATGGTCGCACTCAATGAAGTGCCCTTCAAGCAATACTACGGAACGATAGATGCCACTCCTCTCTTCGTGATGTTGGCTGGGGCCTATTATGAGCGTACGGGTGATATGGATACGATCAAACGCATTTGGCCAAATGTTCAAAAGGCACTTGACTGGATATATCAATATGGGGATCTCGATGGGGATGGCTATGTGGAATATCAGCATAAATCGAAAAATGGGCTGACCAATCAAGGCTGGAAAGACAGTCATGATTCTGTTTCTCATGCCAATGGGCAGTTAGCCGAGCCTGCTATTGCTCTCTGTGAAGTTCAGGGATATGTCTATAGTGCCAAACTGTACGGAGCAAAGCTTGCTGAGCTTTTTAATGAAACAGCTAAAGCAAATCAGTGGCGTAAGAGTGCAGAAAAACTCAAAATACAGTTTAATAAAGATTTTTGGGACGAAGCGTTAAGTTGCTATGTGCTGGCGTTGGATGGTCAGAAAAAACCCTGCAGGGTAAAGTCATCCAATGCAGGACA
The DNA here is from genome assembly GCF_009711405.1 of Fulvivirga kasyanovii. Taxonomy (GTDB): domain Bacteria; phylum Bacteroidota; class Bacteroidia; order Cytophagales; family Cyclobacteriaceae; genus Fulvivirga; species Fulvivirga kasyanovii. The sequence goes on from NZ_SMLW01000612.1 coordinate 25,513, forward strand.
AGTGCTGTATACAGGAATTGCAGATTGCGAAAAAGCAGAACGTTTGAGCAAAACACTACTTGAATCTGACATGTATTCAGGTTGGGGAGTAAGAACCTTGTCGCAGCATGAAGCAAGATACAATCCAATGTCTTACCATAATGGATCTGTCTGGCCACATGATGTAGCGCTAATTGCTGATGGCATGGGGCAATACGGTTATCCGCATAATGCGCTAAAACTCATGACTGGCTTATTTGATGCTTCACTTTTCATCAATCTTCAACGTTTACCGGAGCTTTTTTGCGGTATGGACCGAAGAGAAGGTGAAGGGCCTACGGCTTATCCGGTAGCATGCTCTCCCCAGGCTTGGTCTGTTGCCGCTGTGTATTTATTACTTAGGTCCATATTGCAGATCAATATAGACAATAGTAAAAGGGAGGTGTCTTTTTATAAACCAATTTTACCTGAGTATCTCGAACGTGTCGTGATCAAAAACCTGGATTTAGGGAATCAGATGGTAAATCTTGAGCTAACCCGACACGGAAAAGACAACATGATAGGGGTTAACTGGAATTATGAAGGAAATGAATGGGTATTAAAAATCATCAAATGAAGATTTTGCAAAGAAATCAAAAGTCTCATAACCTGCTGTTAAGGCGGACACTTCTGCGCCTAGTATCGTCAAGCTGCGTTATACCTCAATAACCTCTCATACGACCGCGAAAAGCGGCCAGATGAGCCTATTCCATGCTAACGCAGGTTTTAGGATTGCTGGCAGAGGAACGGTTCAAAATGATATTCTTGAAGATGATGAAGTTGGTTTCTATCTTGATGGTACCAATCTTAAAATCAAAGTCAATTGTAAAGAAGATGCAGGAGGCTTAAAACAACAAATGGTAAAATACAGCTTGGCCGTAACTTTGGAGGTAACAGAAATGTCGCTGTACCAATCTATCAAGAATTTGATCAGCGAATTCAGGCCCA
>NZ_SMLW01000679.1:0-11456 GCF_009711405.1 Fulvivirga kasyanovii
TAGTACGAAATTTAAAAAAACTGGTACTCACTACTTATGGTTAGCTTAATACAACCTCCTTTAATCTATGGTTGAGATAAAACCTACAGCTTTCTTAAAAGTATCTGTTGCTGAGTAAAATTATAGGCAGCGTCCAGAAACTCCACCATCAAAGGCCAGTCTTCTTTTTTATTGAAGTTTGAACTGTAATGCTTCTTACTCTCCACAACCAGTTTATTGCCCTCAATCTTAGCTGAACTGACAAACCCTCCGGTAGCATTCTCTACCTTGTTTTGGAGCTTATCCAGCCCTTGTACCTGATAGCCATCAGGGATGGTAAACTCTATTCTATAAGCATATGACCGCGCAAAGGAATGGTAGACATCATACATGCGTTCTTTCCTTTCCTCATCAGTCAGATGGATCTGTCCATCTATGAATTTACCGATATTAACCAGGTAGTTTTTGCCTGCTCTCTTAATAGCACCGCCGGCTTCAACCTTGCAGGTATAAATAAACTCAGGAGTATCATGAAAACGGCCGGTTTGCACGATTTCAAGATCCGTGGGTTCCTCCAGTTTGAGATCAAGGTCATTAGCAATTACTGCCTTAAGCGACTCGTTCAACTGCTTTTCCCTGTTGGCGATATAATCAGACTTCCTCTGCAACAGCTTTTTCTGTTCCGACTTCTTGTAACCTTCAAAATCTTCCTCCATTTCGAACCGGGCTTTCTCCTCTTCCTTAAAGTCGTAGATATCCATCAGCACATTCTGATAAAATATTCTGTTGGCCCCGCTGGATTCCTTTTTAATATCAATATTAACTTTATCCTCATCCAGGTCAACCACACTAATATTATAGTGAGACATGGTATGGTTTGCCGAAGCTTCAAGCATGGGTATTTCCGTTTCGCTCAACTCCCAGTGAACCGGTGACAATACACCATCAACCTCATAGGCATAAGTTCCCTGTAAGCTTTCGTCAATTTCCCCAATGGTGGAGTGGTTAGTGAACCTGCCAATGTAAAAAGGATCGGTAGTGGTCACCTTGATCATCAGCATCAGTTCATTTTCAAGGATAAGGTCATCAATGCTGGAAATTTCCCTTGGCACACCAATGATCACTTTATGAGGGATATCATTCCATCTGTAGTAGTTGGATAGCGCGATCACGTCTTTAACTACACCGGAGCTCTCATTGGTATTTCGTCCGTACAAAAGTTTGGCCTCTGTATTTTTGATCCTGTCAATATTTCTGTAGGCATAGTAAGCCTCCCTTGCCAGTTTGTTCAGGTCCTTTTCTTTCTTATAATGCTTTCTCATATAACCATTGAGGTCAGAACCATAGTACATGCTGGTATTGAACATGTACTGCACCAGCTTTTTGGTTTCTTCTTTGGTAACCTCTGACTTCAAAACACCCGGCTCCCCTATAAAAGTCGGGGCGGAAGCTGCAAACGAAGAAGCATAGGTCACTTTAAATTTAACACTGGGGATCTGACGGTTGGCATACAACCACCTGATGTCTTTGATGCTTTCCCGGTCTTCATCTATCAGTGTATAGGTGTTTTTATCTTCCTTATCGTCAGAAGCCAACTCAAAGTCAGGGGCTCCGTTTAAAGATTTCAGGTTAATAAAACACCTTCTCAAGACATCAAAAGTGATCTTCTGCTTCATGATTGGGTAATCTCCATGCAACTGGAAAATAACCGGATCAAAACTGAAATATTTGGTAGCCAGCGTGATCCGTCGCTCTTCTCCGAAATAGTAGTCGAGGATATCTCCCTCTTCAAGGTTGGGGATAGCGAGTTTCAGCTTGTTGAAGCCGGAATTATTCACCTCCAGTTCTTCTTTTACCGCCTGCGACAAAGGTATTTCGATCTCCGTGCCATCCGGCTTTATAACTTTAAAGCCTGCATAAAAAGTCGACCTGATGTTGCCATAGGTGCCACTTTCAGGAATGGTAAACTGAGAGTAATCTTCAATAGAAGATTTGTCCAACAGCATGATCCTGTTGTGGTTAAACCGCACATAATCCAGATTTGAGCTTAATGGCGTTTTGCGATACGACAGCATGTTATACTTGGCAATGATCACCGCTGATTTATCCTTCCACTTGTCGGGAATGGCAGTCACGGAAAACTCAGGATCAGGATTGCTCCACATCATCTGCCTGATCTCCGCAGCCCTTTTGGGGTCATCATTTGCGGCAATTACTGCCTGCGCTACGAATATAAAAAATACAATAAACAGGGTTTTAACAGAATGCTTAGTCATCAGCTTTCAGGATTATTTGATCATTATAGAATTTATTGATACTGTTGACCGTGGCATTCCACTCTCCGAAAGCAGAAACAGGCAAAGTATTTTGAAGTAGTTTTATCTCCTTGGTGTACACTATTTTCCCTTTGACCATTTCGTATTTCAAGTCAAATTCAAAATAGTCATTCTCAACATGGTAGGGCTTCGGCAGGTAGTTGATCTTATAGCCTTTGGGCAGCGTAACCTCTGCTACCGTGCGGTTAAATGATTTTCGGCCGAAGTCATACGGAATGTCCCTGTCATCCTCAAGTTTAAGATCCTTAAATTCCTTTTTGAAGTCAAGATCAAGGTACATTTCATCGTCAAAGGTATTGATATGATTATCCAGTTTTATGTCGTAGCTGATAGTGAGCGGAGTATTTCGGTCCAGCTCAGAATATTTTGAAATATTAAAATTATCAGGATTGCCGCTACCGGAAACTACGGCTTTCAAAAACTTGTCCACGTCCTCTTTCGACAAAGCATGGATATAATTGAACAAGTCTTTTTTGTATTCCCCATTGATGTTGGAGAGGCCTGTTCCTGCCAGTTGATTGTCCGCAACATTAAAGGTCAGCCTGCTTTCGTTCAAATAATTTTCTATGCGCTCTACAGCTACCGTGTCAATTTTATATTCAGCCCCATTCTCGATCAAGATCTGTTTGCCCTGAATACGCTCCGCATGCTGTCCGAGTGGGTTATATTTTTCCGTAGGATCAAGAATGTATTGCTTACCCTGCATGTAAACGGTGCAGATCATGTGGTTATCCACTGCCAGGGAAGGAATGTCATAAGTATAAGGTATTTTATTGGTTCCAATCCATGTCAGTCGGGCATCATAGCCCGCAAGTTTCAGCATCGTCTTGGTAAGATTGGCCATGCCTTTGCAGTCCCCATACCGGTTGTAAAACACCTTGTCAGCCTCTTCAGGCTTAAATGCAGCCAGCCCATTCTCAAAGGCGATATATTTGATATTATCCTGCACCCAGTAATAAATGGCTTCAATCCGCTCCTTGTCCGTAGATAGCCCTGTTGTCAACTCTTTTACCTTTTCAGCTATACCGGCAGTATTATGCCCCAGTTGGCTTGTCAGGGTGTAATACCAGCCATACAGGTCATCCGTTGATGCCAGCACCGGTATCCGTGAATTGTTATACTCGTAAGACTTGGTAAGCAAAAGAATGTGGGGAAGGTAAAGCAATGAACCGGGAGCGTGATCATCATCAGACAGTGCGTCAACATCTGAGATATGGTAAGTATAGGTGGTTACCTCACCCTGAGTAACGGATTTCTTAATATCATAGCCTTCAAAATTCATTTCTACAGGTTCCACTTCCGCCCAGTTAGGTACGCGGATCACAATTTCCCTTTGTATAACAGGGATTTCGTCATGAAAGAATACCTTGGTAAGGTACCTTGGATCGGTGTAAACCGTTTTGGATTCAAAGTCTACCCCTTGCCCTTGCAGCCCCATTATAAAGCGGTAAGCGCAGATCATGGCATCAGAGTAAAAAATGTCTCCCGACTGGTAATGCCCGCAGGCTTTATCATGGTCATAGTTCTTACCTCTGTCCGATTTCAGTGTATAATTTTCTATGCTCGATTTATCATTGTAGTAATTTCGCTTTACAAAGCTGGTATTAGACCTTAGTGCCAGATACCTCAGGCTTTCTTCATGACTGGCGTTTAGAACACCGGATTTCTTATCAATAAAGTAGTCATATACCGACTTGGAAGACAATGCTGCAACTGCTGCATCGGGATACGTCACATTGAGCTTTTTTGCTTTACCAAGAAGCTCCTCATCGATTTTCTGTGCCTGGGCTTGAAAAGAGAGAAAGAGAAGTAAAAAAAGGGAGAACCTTGCCATATATGGAGCTAAAAAATGATTAAAAACACATTATAACTATAAGAAGTTATACAAGTCAAGACTTGATAATAAAAAAGACAAGGAAGTAACCCTTTCACATGAAAATAATAACGAAATGTAGAAGGTCACGGGTCGGTTGAGGTTGGTCGGTTGCTGGAGAAAAAATCAGGTAGAAAGGACAGGCAAAACACAGGCTATACCTTTTACTGTTTGGTTTTGGCTTTTAAGTGCTGATATTTTTACAAGGGTATCCGGTAATGGAATATTATCTACTCCTCAGGCAGATTATTCCACATGAACATCTGTTTTATCAGTGAATAGCGGCGCTATATGGGGAGGTATGTTTCTTGTTTTTTGTTAAATAAACAAACTATGTCACTTCCATGGATACTCAAACGCTTTCTGCTCACCAAAGATTAATTGAAAGTACCAAAGACGTCAGTCACAGGCTGGAAACATCACACCACCTCGACCCGCTTATGGATCGCATTGGAGACTCACGTTTTGTATTGCTTGGCGAGGCCTCTCATGGTACACATGAATACTATACCTGGCGAACGGCTATCACGCAGCGGCTGATAGAAGAAAAAGGCTTCTCATTTGTGGCCGTTGAAGGTGACTGGCCGGATTGCTACAGGCTCAACCGCTTTGTGAAAGGCTACAAAGATTCGGGATTAACAGAAGAAGAAGTACTCAGGCAATTTGACCGCTGGCCCACCTGGATGTGGGCAAACTGGGAAGTAGCCGCCCTGCTGCAATGGATGAAAGATTATAACAACAATGTTATAAAGAACCGGAAAGTGGGCTTTTATGGGCTCGATGTCTATAGTCTGGGCGAATCTCTTGAGGCTATACTCCAATACCTCGACAAAGAAGACCCGCAGATAGCCAAGGAGACCCGCAAGGTAATGGAATGCTTTGAAAGCTATGGCGGCACTGAGGGACAGGCTTATGCAATGGCCACCCGGCTGGTTCCCAAAGCCTGTGAAAAAGAAGTGGTTAAAATGCTGGCAGACATTACCTCTCACATAAGCAGCTACGATTCAGACCCCGAAATGGTATTTAGCACTGGTCAAAATGCCAAAGTTGCTGTCAATGCTGAGAGGTATTACAGGGCTATGGTTGGCTCAGGGCCGGAGTCATGGAATATCCGGGACAGGCATATGGCCGAAACCCTGGATGACCTCATGGAATTTCATGGCAAGGACAGCACCAAATGTGTGATCTGGGAGCACAACACCCATATTGGAGACGCCAGGGCAACCCCGATGGCCAGAAGCGGAATGGTAAATGTCGGCCAGCTTGTGCGCGAAAAGTATGGCGAAGAGGATGTGGTGCTGGTAGGCTTTGGTTCTTACAAAGGAAGCGTGATCGCAGGCAGGTCATGGGGCGCGCCTATGGAAGAAATGACAGTGCCCGAAGCCCCGGAAGGAAGCTGGGAATACTTGCTGCACAGCATGAATGAAGAAAACAGGTTGCTCATTTTCGATCCTGATAAAAATAAGGAACTCATGTCGCAGCGGCTCAACCACAGGGCCATCGGCGTAATTTATAGTCCGGGAGCCGACCGTTACTCAAACTATGTGCCCAGCCGTATTCCACAACGCTATGATGCATTCCTATACATAGACGAAACCGAGGCCGTGCACCCGCTGCACCTGAAAGCCAATAGCAAAGAGATGCCTGATACTTACCCGTGGAACCTGTAATAAGTGTATTTTGCTTGTAGCTCTCACCGAGATTTAAGACCACTCTGGTCACTCCCCCTACTCCTGCTACTCATTATATCATGTAACAAATGTTACGCTATCTCCCCTCTCGCGCCCATACCTTTGCAACAGTGGTCAAACAACTTTAAAACAACTTAGCAGATGACAATAATAGAAATTGCAGGGTACCTCGGGGCCGCAGCCATAGGAGTTTCTTTAGGGCTGATCGGAGGCGGTGGCTCCATACTTACTGTGCCGGTACTAGTTTACCTGATGGGTATAGAACCTGTACTGGCAACTGCCTACTCGCTTTTCATAGTAGGTTTCAGTGCCCTCATAGGAGGAATAAACTATGCCCGGAAAGGGCTGGTAAGCTATAAAACGGGAATTGTGTTCACTGTTCCTGCATTTGCAGCAGTTTACCTTACTCGGTTGCTTCTGGTACCGGCACTGCCTGAAACCTGGCTGACCCTTGGCAGCTTTAGTCTCTCTAAAGATACCGGCATACTGCTGCTATTCGCTTTTCTGATGGTGTTTGCTTCAGTATCCATGATCCGCAAAAAGAGCATAAGCAAAGCGCGGCACGACGAAAAAGCTAAAACTAAATTTAACTACCCTATGATCATCATTGAGGGGCTGGTAGTGGGTACCCTTACGGGAATGGTAGGCGCAGGTGGTGGTTTCCTGATCATTCCAGCCCTGGTGTTATTTGCCAAATTACCCATGAAAATGGCAGTAGGTACATCCCTGCTGATCATAGCAGTGAAATCACTCATAGGGTTTATTGGCGACATACATGCCGATGCACCGATCAACTGGACATTTCTGGGCATATTTTCCCTCATTGCTATTGTGGGCATATTCTTAGGGACATACCTCGCCCACTCTATTGACGGCCAAAAGCTTAAAAGAGGCTTCGGCTGGTTTGTACTGGTTATGGGCGCTTTTATGATCGTGAAAGAGCTTCTTTTTTAAGGATCAAACTACCACACCTATTGTTTCTCTCCAAGTTTGCCAACTGCTTTTGCCGATTGCTGTTTGCAACTGTATGGCAAACACAGCGATGAAAAAGTTTGTGTGCCGGGAAATTTTACCTGACTTTTTAAAGTCGCGCTTGTAACATTTGTTACTGACAGGCCCTTAATAACACATTAGATTTGCATTAGAATTAAATAAGACTTGAAAAATAACAAAGTAGATATGAAGATTAAACAGATATATGATAAAGCCCTGGCGCATGGCTCTTACGCCATAGAAAGCAACGGACAAATAGCTCTGGTTGATCCCGGCAGAGACCCTCAGCCTTACCTCGATTTTGCCCAAGAGCATAATGCCAGGATAGTGGCCATATTCGAAACCCACCCCCACGCGGACTTTGCCAGCAGCCACCTGGAATTTCAGCAAAAGCATGGCGCCGACATCTACGTCAATCCAAAAGTGGGTGTTACTTATGACTACAAACCTTTGGAACATAATGACGAAGTAAAAATCGGAGGAGTTACCATAAAGGCACTATTTACGCCAGGCCACTCCCCTGATCACAACTCTTACCTGCTCATAGATGAAGAAGGAAAAGAAAAGGCCGTTTTCACCGGAGATTCGCTGTTTGTTGGTGATGTGGGAAGACCAGACTTACGTGAAGGGGCCGGCAATATCAAAGTGAACAAAAAGGAGCTGGCCGGTATGATGTACGATACGCTCAACTCTGTATTCAACGAGCTGGAAGAAGATGTGGTGGTCTACCCTGCACATGGTGCCGGATCACTTTGTGGCAAAAACATGAGCGATGACCTGTACAGTACCATTGGCCGGGAGAAAAGGGAAAACTGGGCTTTTCAGCTTAAGGAAAAAGACCGCTTCATTGACAGTTATCTCGAAGGCCAGTCTTTCATACCTAAATACTTCCCTTATGAAGTAGAGCTTAACCGCAAAGGTCTGGAGCCATTGGAAGAAAGCCTTAAAAAAGTGCCTTACCTGTCGAATACTGATGCTCTTGAAAAAGGCGTTGTAATCGTGGATGTCAGGGACCAGGCTCGCTTCAAGGCAGGGCATATTGAAGGAGCCATTAATATTCCCAACAGTAATGATAACGATAAGTTTGAAACCTGGCTTGGGTCAATTGTAGGCCCTGAGGAGCAGTTTTACCTAGTGGGAGACTCTAAAGCGGAGTTGGACAATGCAGTCAGACGTGCAGCAAAGATCGGATACGAAACGAATATCAAAGGAGCCGCTTTGCTCCCTAAAGATAACCTGGCCAAAGATGAGCCGCTTGACCTGCAGGATTTCAGGCAACACCCTGATCAGTTCACCATTGTAGACATCAGGAATACGTCTGAGGTAGCGGATGGAAAATTCTTTAAAGACGCCATCAACATTCCTTTACCTGAACTCAGGGAACGTGCTGATGAAATCAATGGCAACAAACCGATTGTAGTGCATTGTGCCGGAGGTTACAGGTCGGCCGCAGGAGCAAGCATACTGGCAAAGCAACTCAAAAACAAGGTATATGACCTTAGTGAAGCTATCAATGAATTTAAATAGGCTTCACAAGATTGGATAAAGTATAAAAATGATTTAAAAAGATAGAGAAATGTTTGGATTCGGATTTAAAACAACAAAATATCAAAACATAGGAGCGAAAGAGTTTCAGAGTTTGATGAAAGATAAGAATGCAGTGGTACTTGACGTACGTACCCCGGCAGAGACCCGCGATGGTGTTATCCCGGGCTATAAAATGATTAACCTCATGTCACCTGAGTTTGTAAGCCAGGTAGGTAAATTGGACAAAAGCAAAACCTACCTCGTGTACTGCAGAAGTGGAAACCGCAGCGGACAGGCATGTAGTGCTATGGCCGACATGGGTTTTAACAAGCTCTACAATCTGGTAGGTGGCATTTCTGCCTGGAACAATGAAATGAGATAAAATATCCTTTTAGTTTGCGTTGGATTTTAACCTCCTGTCTGACAAGGTCAGCAGGAGGTTATTTTTTAGACCCTTTAGCCGCTATTCGTCTCTTAACGTCTCTCTCGGATTTGCAACCGCCACTCTCAAAATGATACCGGAAGATGCAGATAGACCAATTATAAATAGGAGTAGACAGCTACATATTACAGGCACCCATCCAACTTCAATATGTTGAGCATACAGGTCTCCAAGCAGCGCCTGGGTAATAAAGAAGCCTCCAGCCCCTCCTGCTACCATTGCCAAAGCCATTATAAAGGCAAACTCCTTATTCAGAAGCACCATAATATGAGCAATTGTGGCACCTAAAACTTTTCTAACTCCTATCTCTTTTGTTCTTTTCTGAATATTGAGGCTAGCCAATGCATAAATTCCCGAAACAGAAAGCAAACAACCCAGTACGGTAAGGAAAAAGAATATCCGTTTGAGGTTATGGTTATAGGCATTCGCCTCCATATAAATGACTTCCTCTTGCAGCGTACTCAAAAAAGGCTGGTCAGGGAAAAGCTTTCTCCACTCTGCCTCCATTTCATGCTGTATACGAACTACATCATCTGTACCTGTTCCTATAACCATTTTCTTGTACTGATCAGGGCTTGCCAGCATATACACATGCTCTTCACTATCATGCTGCTTGAGGCCATCCAAATGATTGCTGACAACTCCAACTATCCGGTAAGGCTGATCATGGTAGAACAGTTGCATATCAATAGGATCAATAAGCCTATGATTGGCTACAAAATTTTCATTAACTATTATCGCTGTCTCACTGTCTGTCCTACTATCCTGCGTAAAACCACGGCCATTGATCATTTCAAGACCAACCACTTCAAAATAACCGGCACCAACTCTGTAAAGCAAAGTTTTAAAAGCCGGGTCATCATTAAATTTCGCGGTGATTTCATAAGCAGAATATGGACTGATATGGTTTTCTGCACCAGCTATTCCTGCTATGTCAGGATTATCTGCAATTGCATTTTTATAACGATTATATACTTGCTCGTCCTGAACGGATACATTAATAAGCCTGTCTTTCCGGTAACCGAAAGAGATATCTTTTTGATAATCAGCATTAAGTGTAAATATTGTTCCGGCTATAAGCACAATGATCGACAAAGCAAACTGAAGCACTAAGAGTAACCTGGTAAATGGATTTGTGCCATTGATCTTTTTGCTCCCTTTTAGAAGTACTATAGGCTTGGACTTACTGTTAAGCATAGCAGGGTAAATACCTGCCAGCACAACAGCGACAACCAATAAAGCTATGAGCGCTATGACTAAGTTAAGGCTATTCAAATCGTTTAAACCATAGCGTAGCTGCCACATAGCCGCAAACTCAGGTACAATAATCTGGGCCAATAAAACGCCTGCCGCTATTGCCAGGGCTATGGTGACAGCCATTTCAAACAGATATTGTCCAATAATCTGAGTCCGGCTTGAACCCACCACCTTTCGTAAACCTATTTCTTTCATACGTCGTGCTGTAAGCGCAATAGTCGTATTGGTAAGATTAAAGCAAGCTATAAGGAGAATGATAAAACCCAGTACTGAAAAAATAGTAAGGGCCATATAAGGGATCGGTAAACGTAAATCGCTTTTGTTTACTTCTCCATTTATCACCAAGTCGCGAAAAGGCAATAATTCATACGAAATGGTCTTTAGTTCGCTTTTTTCATTGCTTTTTCGGGAAATATATCGCTGCAATGTCTGCTCTACAGATGGTAGTTGATCTATATTGCTCAGTTGAAATAAGACTGATACGGAGTGATCCCACTCGTCAGTCCCGATTTCATTACCTTCGATATACATTTTCATCGGCAGCAACACATCGATATTAAACGAAATATTCAGTGGTAGCTTTTCCAAAACACCACCTACAACTGTCTCGTAGGTTTTATTGTTGAATTCCACTTTTACTATCTTGCCTATAGGGTCTTCATCAGCAAAATATTTTTTGGCAGCTTCATCACTTAAAAGCAGCCCATTATTATTCTCAAAGCTTTGGAAAGACCCCCGCTGTAGTTCCATTTTGAACATTCTAAAAAATGAGATATCAGCAAACCGCAAATTTTCTTCAAAGGCACGATCTCCGGAGCTGAGTATGCCCCATTGGTTGGTAAATCGTGTAAAACGCAAAATGGCTGGAATATCACTTGCCGCTTCAGGGCCCAGCATTATAGGTGCTGTCAGATCCTGATCTGCCTCGCCATCAGCATATTGGTAGTGATGTACCGTCTTTACAACATGGTCAACAGACTCTTCATTAAAATGATCATCAAATTCAAGATTATATGCAATTAACAGATATGCAGTGAGGCAGCAGGCCATTGCAATACCCATACCAAGGGTGTTAATAAGTACATATATCTTGTTTCTTTTAAGGTTTCTATAAGTTATTTTTAAATAGTTTTTAATCATGACCGATGAGTTTTAGTTGACCTGGTAAAAAATTTAGCTTTTGACGCACTTGCCATGAGATTGGTTACAATATTGTCATGAAAAAAATATTATATGATTTTATTATATTGTAAAATGTCCATTACATCGGAGAGTGAATTATAATTTTTTCAACTATCAATTTTTATGTTATGAGGCGAGAGAATTTCAGATTTTATTTGTTGCTTTTTATCCTGCTC
>NZ_SMLW01000679.1:11682-29371 GCF_009711405.1 Fulvivirga kasyanovii
ATGGAAACGGGCTTAAATCCCCTTCCTATCTTTTCGGCACCATGCATGTGAAAGATGCACGCGCCTTTAACTTCAGCGATTCTGTTCTATATGCCATTGAAAAAACCGATTATTTTGCACTCGAACTCCAGCCGGACTCTATGCTCAATAATGTTTTCAACAAATACTTTGAAGACGACCAGACTTTCAGGCACCTCTTTGATGACAATGAATATGAAAAACTCAATGAGCGCTTCAAAGAAGAGAAGGGCTTTGACCTGGACAAGCTCAATATAAAAAACCCGATATTGATCCGTTCGCTCCTGACCCCTTCGGACAGTAAACCGGATGATAAACAGACTTTTGTTGATGCCTACCTCTATGGGATAGCCAAAACACTACAAAAAGAGGTGTTTGGACTGGAGAAGGTAGAAGACCAAACGGACATCTTCTTTGGTGCCTCACGGGAAGAGCAAAAGCAGGAACTGATGGAAGTACTGGAGTCAAACACCGAAGATTACCGCCGCAGCCTGGACTACATGACGGACGTCTACAGCCGGGGCAACATTGAAGAAATACAAAGGATGGTAGAACAATACGGCATCATGGACTCGATCATGATCCGCAGAAACCGTGTAATGACCAACAGCATGAAACGCCTCATGCACCAGTCACCTACCTTTGCGGCTGTAGGGTGTGCCCATTTGCCGGGTGAGAATGGTGTCATCCATATGCTTAGAAAAGAGGGTTATACGGTAAGCAAAGTAGATGCAACTTTCACCGGCGTAGCTGAATCATATAAAATAGACCCGTTGAAAATGCAATGGCATGATTTCAGGGACGAAGAGCTTGGCTACGCCTTAAAGATGCCTGGAATTCCGATACCTGCCGATATCTTTCCCGGCCTTAACATGATGATGTACCCTGACCTGATCTCGGAAACCGGCTTTTTTGTGATGACCATAGACCTCCGTGGAGCCAGCAAAACAGTTAACCGTGAGGAGATTGTAGATAAAATGGTAGATGGGTTTAAGGAAAAAAGTGGTTTTGAAGTTACTCAAAAGAGGGAAGTGACGAAAAATGGGATGCCTGCAACCGAAGTTATCGGTGAAAGTGCGACAGAGCACATGATCCTGCATATTACCATCAAGAATAATATTGTCTACTGCCAGTATGTAAACAGAAAAGAAACCGAGCCAGACAAAGACTACGTCAATTACTTTTTCAGCTCTCTGCGAACATTTGAGCCTCAAAGGCTTAAAGCTGCTGAATGGCAGGCCTATAGCAATAAAGACGCAGCATTTAAGGCCCTTTTTCCTATTCCTCCTAAGGAAACTCAAAGAACTTATGAAGAAAGCAATAACAAACTTGACCTAATCATTTCTACCGATATCAGGAATATGTCCAACTACATGGTGGCCTATAATGACTATCCCCTTGGTTACTACCTCGACGACAGACAGGAAGTTTTCAAGTCGCTGGTAGAGGAATATAACACTGTAGGCAACCTGCTCTCGGAGCCTGATACCATCTGGCTGCAAGGCGTGGAAGGCAGAGAGTATGAGGTCATGCTGGCGGATAAATATTATACCGTTTGCAGAGTGTACATCCGGGGCAACAGGGTGTACAAAGTACTGCACCAAAACCTGAACGAAAATGAACGGCACCTGCGACAAAATCACTTTCTCGATTCATTTGAGTTCATACCCTTTGACGATGAAGAACTGGAAGAGCATACTCCGGATGGGGAGAACTTCAAGCTGAAAATATTTCCTCAGCGGCAGGTCTCTGTCGACTCCGCGGTTGACCATACGTGGTATACAGCCAACACCACTACCTATACTTTAAAGGATGGCAAAACAGGAGGTGTTTACTCACTGGAATTCAGTGAGTTAAAAGATTTTTTTAAAGTGACTCATTTAGATAGTTTCTACACCAGGATCATCGATGATAACATTCTGGGCTGGACGGACTCCCTGGTGAGCTCGAAAGATGTTGTGCTTAACGGAGCCCCGGGTAAAGAGGTGGTTGCCATTAATAAATATAACCAGCAAAAGACACGCTACCGCTTCTGGCTTGACGATAAAAAGCTCTTTTACATGGCTGCCTATGTTGCAGAAGAAGCTCTTTTCAACAATGCGTCAAATACATTTTTTAACTCCTATACCCGCCCCAAGAAGCTTAGCAGCTTTGATGTCTATGCCTCTAAAGCTGACAAGATCATTAAAGGACTAAAATCTGCCGACAGCACGGTTTATCAGGCATCTCTCGGTGCATTCAATTATTACGAATTCACCCGTGAAGACCTGCCTCTGCTCTATGAAGGCCTGAACACCACCTATGCTGACGATAGCATAGAAGGCGGTGCAAGATGCAAAATGATAGAGGAACTGGCAGACATCGGCGAACCATCATCATTACGCTTTTTAAAGAAGCTATACGAAAACAAAAAGACCAACGACATCATCAAAGCCCATATCCTGTCAAGTGCTATTAAATTCCCGAATGATGAGGGCTTAGAGGTCTTTTTGGAGCTGTTCATTAACCACACCCCTGCCCAGTTGGGAAAAAAGGACTGGGCTGTATTCCGCACTTTTACAGATTCGCTTGATCTCGCAGTCAGGCATTTTGACAAGCTCCTGGAGCTAATGGAAAACGAAGAATACCGCTCCAATATTTTATCCATAGCTTCCGGCATGGCAGAGTCGGACAGTACACAACAGGTAGCTCTTATTGCTGGTCAGCTAGACCAGCTTACCCGTTTTGCCTTTGAAGACCTGAACAGCTATATCGAGATTGTGGATGCTGATACTTCAGAATATAACTATCACTACGACCCTAACATTACGCAATACCTGAGGCTGGCCAACAGCATTAAAAACAAGAGCTTTGCCTCAAAATTTACAGAACAGCTTCTGGCCAGTAAGATCACCGGATGGATGCGCACCCGTGCTGTCACGGCACAGATTTTCAATGATATTGAAGTGGATGACAAACTGCTTGATGAGCTGCTGACGGCCATGGACACGCGCTATTCTATTATGGAGAGCCTCGTAAAAGCAGGCAAGACCAATAAAATACCTAAGAAGTACAGAAGCCAGCAGGAGTTTGCCAGAACGTGCTTCTATGAATTCATGACCTATGAAGATGAAGTCCCTGATCAGGTCGAATTACTCGGCCACCTTGTAATAGACGATACCAAAGTCTACGTATTTTCCTTCTGGTACAATTATGATCAGGATGAAAAGTATATTGGCCTCTCAGGATTCTATCCTGTGGGCAGTAGTACACTGGACTTTGAAGGGCACCAATCCTACACGCCATATGAATACCTGCGTGAGGACTGGAAAGAGCAGGCCAGGCTGTATATTGAAGATTTGAAAGAGTACGGGTATTAATCTGAATTCAAGCAATTATCCGCTAAATGACCATATACGGCATACCCGGACTCGGAGCTGACGAAAGGGTTTTTCAGTATCTTCAAATGGACATAGTGCCCATACAATGGTTGGCCCCACTCCGAAGGGAGCGGCTTTCTGATTATGTTCTGCGACTTATAGCCCAGATAGATCAAACCCAGCCGTTTGTGCTATTGGGTGTTTCTTTTGGAGGTATGGTGGCTGTTGAAATGAACAAATTCATCAAACCGGAAAAAACCATCATCATCAGTTCTGCCGCTACTCACAAAGAGCTTCCGCAATTGGCAAGAGTGGTCGGCAAAACCGGAATTATTGATCTTCTACCGACATGGACGCTAAAGCCTCCCTCCTTTTTGGCCAATTACTTTTTTGGGATCGACACGGCAGAAGGCAAAGCACTTTTACGCTCAATCCTTAAATCAACGGATATACACTTTATGAAGTGGGCGATAAAACAGATAGCTCATTGGCAAAATGAAAATATCCCGGCAAAACTCGTCCGCATCCATGGCGAGCGGGACAGGCTATTGAAAATGCATATCGGGATCAATTATGAAGAAATCTGGGATGGCGGGCATTTAATGATCGTAGAGAAGGCCCATGAAGTTTCCCTCTGCATCCAAAAGCAGATGTCTGTAACCTAACCACTAAAGGAACCTTTTGATCTCTTCATCCTGGTAGGTACTTATCCCATGCTTCAGGTTGGGGTGAAAATAAGGCCTGTTGTGCACATGTCTGGCTATTTCCTCGGCTGATACCTCACCAACTCCTTCGCGTTTCTTTTCTTTGGTAGCTGTGGCTATTAAAAAGTCAAAACCTGCTGCCTCCTTAGGCCAGGGTGCATCAAGTTCACCTGTGCTGTGCACGCTGTATCTTTCCGTATTATTACTAAAATACCGGTACCCCGGCTCGTTCGTCTGCAGTTCGTTTTGCCATTGTTCCAAAACGTGAATTCTTGTTAACTTGTCTATGGCCGGATTTAATAGAACGGTACAAACACACCAGGCCCTTTCACTTTTGATAAAACTATTATCGAATTGCCCTTCCGCACGGGATATGGCCGTCACCTCTTCCTTAATTTCCCCAAAATGAGCGATGTTGGTGTTGCTGAAAGGTACAGCTTTGGCCACACCGGGCTTTACTCGCTTATCGAAGATCATAGTGTAGGTATTGCGCAATGAAAACCGGCCGTACCGGATCGGTACCTGTACATCAACAGTCTCTTTTAATTTTAACCTGCTCTGCCTCCAGCGCTTTCTTATTTGATCACCAGAATCCAGAACAAGATCATCCTGCCAAAATAATGAACCAATGAGCAAGGCCCCTCCTTTTAAGTTGAAATTCATATTTATCCGTTGGTATCCACTTTTACTATGTAAATGTGCAAAAGGGTATAAAAGTTTTAAACCATCTTATTTTTGGAACAGGATAAGGACCAGATGAGATTGGCAGGGTCAACCATTCTCCTCTTCTAAAAATAAAGAAGCCTCAAAACAATTATGCTTTGAGGCCTCTTTAGTTCATTATTTACACACTAGTAGTTGATCTTTTCCTGACGAACCTCTAAAGATTTTTCCTTTCTGTCATAAGCAAAGAGTACCACATAGCCTGGCTTACCGGGCATTACTCTCACCCAATCCCTGCCTTTGGGTCTTCCCAAAGGTATTTTGTCACTTGAGAATTTACCGTTGTAATAAGTGATAGCTCCAAAAACAAATTCGTTCTTTGCTCCTTGCTTCTTTTCGTAATCTACATAACCAATAGATGCGGTACCTTTTTCCGTACTCTTGCTGGTAAATGAATAATCAAACCCGCCATAGGCTTTCACCATGTTGCTGAGCATATGGATATTGGCAAAGCCATAGCCGTAAGGCAAAGTGAAGTCACTCTTTGTTTTCTCCACAAACTCCACAGTGTTGATACCAAAGTCTTTGTTAAAGTGGAATATGATCATATCGTTGATAACCATTTTCACTGTACTGGCTCCGCCGCCCATTGCCCTCATGGCTATGCCTGCCGCATCAGCAGCCTTTGTATTGCTCACCCACTGCAATGATTGATCCGTCAGGGTTTTGAATAATATCGTGGAAGAAGATAAACCCGTTTTTCTTGTCATTGCTTACCCGGCCGTCATTATCCACTGTCACGAACTTTCTGAAATCCTGTGCCCAGCTCAGGTATTTTTCACTTACAATATTACCCTGGCGATCTATTCTGTAATTAAAAAGGCCAAGTCCATTGTCCTTGATGGCTTTAACATCCGGTTCATAATATATACCGATGATGTTCACCAGACCTGACTCTTTATTGTAATACGCATTTAAAGGTTGTGCGCTATATTTTTCAGATTTAAAGTCAGTTTCGAACGCCTTAACACCAGTCTCTATGTCGTAAGCATTAACGGCAAATTCAACTTTAGTGCTCATACGCCCCGGACGCTTTGCCACAAGGTTAAAGATCAGGTCCTCTGAATTACACAGATAAGCAGCACTCTCGTAAGT
This sequence comes from Fulvivirga kasyanovii, assembly GCF_009711405.1. Classification (GTDB taxonomy): domain Bacteria; phylum Bacteroidota; class Bacteroidia; order Cytophagales; family Cyclobacteriaceae; genus Fulvivirga; species Fulvivirga kasyanovii. The sequence continues at coordinate 17,582 of NZ_SMLW01000679.1, forward strand.
TTTGGTATTGGTAGAAACCTTGTTCCAGTTCTTACCGCCTTTTTCTGAAGATATAAAATTGATGGCATACCCTTTACCAGAGTTGATCATGGCGTAATCAGCAAAACCTTTACCGGTAATATCGGCAAGGAAATTGGCCTCCTGGTTCGTACTAACCACATTATTGTAGTAGGCCAGCTCCATCCTGTCTGCTTCTCTCTCTGTTTTGCTGACCAACTCAGCATTCTTATCATAACTCATAAAAATCAGGCGCTTACCTTTAAAATCAATGAATTTAAGCATAATAGCCTCTCCATTGTAAACGCTTTCCAGCAAGGTCACATATTTGCTTTCCTCAATGGTTGTGGTTTTAAAGTCCTCAAGGTTTTCATCAAGGATCCTCAGTAAGTAAATGTTTTTGCCTTTGGCTCCTTTGTCCACGTTGTAAAACATGAAGTATCCTCTGACCTCATTGTTTTCTACGATAGTACCTGAGCTTCTTAATCTGATGCTAAGGATATCGTCAAACTTCCTGCCCTGGGCATTTGCATTAAAGTTAACTGCAGCCGATGTCATCAGCATACAGAGAAGAAATACTAATTTTCTCATTATAAGTTGTTAAAGTATAGAGTGTGATAAAAAATTCATAGGTGTTAATTCCCGGATAATTTGGCAGAATGTGGAAACTTCTCAGTGTAAGCGGCCTCTACTTTGTCGCGTACATCTTCGATCTCCATTTCATGACTGATTTTCCAGAGCATCCGGTAATGGCCTTCATCCTCTTTGTTGAAAAAACTATCTCTGTTGATATAATTGAAAGCAATGTAACCTATCTCTGAAAGCCGGAGATTGTTTAAAAATGTGTACACATCTTCCATCAGATGAGGCTGATATTTAGATACAGAGACATACCGGCTAAAAGTATGTTCTTTTCTGGCTGTATAGAGGTTTAGGAAAAGCTGCGCCAGCAGGGATTTTAGAAACTTGTTGTCAGGATACTTTTCCAGCATCTGTAATGTATAAAACATGGCCTGTCCATAATCTTCGAGCATAAAAGTGCTGTATGGTATCTCCATGTCAACCCGCTGTTGCAGGCTCTCGGGCAGTTTGTACGACGTAGCCCTGGCCTCCCCCTTGAACAATGAATCCAGATATTGTATCCTTAAGGCTATATCCGGATGGGACTGAACGGAGTCGGGGTTAAATATAAAGCTGTCGCCACTGCTTTTACCAAATGCACTCTTCGGTTTGGAAAGCCAGGAATCGTTAAACGGGTATTGCGTGAAGTTGAAAAATTTCCTGATATCAGGTTTGTTACGATACTCAGGATAAGCCGATGAATCGAGCATAGTGAGTACTCCGTCATAGATCTTCCAATTATATTTGGTGTTTCTCAGCAGTTCAACGGCAAGCGAATCCGCCTGCTTTTCATATTGCCTGGAGTACCTGTAACCTTCATAAGTAAGACTCCTCAGCACTTCCAGCTTACCTGACTCTTCCACGGCCGTTTTTAAATTTTTATCGCTCAGGCGCTCCATTGAAGCCCTGATCCTCAGGTTAGCATGGTCCAGGAGCTGGTGGGCCATTTCGTGTGCCATTACAAAGGCCAGCTCATCCCGGGAAGATACCCTGCCTAAGAGACCCAGGTTAATTACCATAGTACCCTCACCCCAACATTGAGCGTTAACTGCCGGCGACCTTGATATCAGTAATCTTACCGGATAGCCCTCATGAGGATTGGTTGTTTTTATTTCTTCATAAATATCCCGAATAATAGCGTTCAATTCTTTATCACTCAGAAAATGGCCGGATTTAATCAGCGATATCAATGACTCGGCCCGGCTGTCGTAGATATCCTTCATCTCCGACCGCACCTGCCTGGGGGCATTTTTTTTCAGTGCTGCAATGTCCGCCTCAATAGCAGTGATCAATACATACTGCTCTCCGGAAAGGGAATCCATCGGAGTATAATTTTCTTCAAACTGGGCCTGTGCTGAGGTAAATACAAATAGAACAAGAAAAGCTAAAAAAGGGAGTACTTCATTTTTTACAGAGAAAAACCAACGTGTCACAAAAGTATTATCAAATAAACATTTTTCAACATTAAAATATCATTTTTTCATACAGCATGAGCCTGAGATTTTAACAATATATTACAAATGCCAGTTTTACCCCGCCTGTGCAGCAAATCCCCATTGATTAAGGGTTCAATAATTTGTAAATTAAGATTAATGGTATGCATGCATACCAGATAAAATAAACCCCCAACCTAAACCCTAACCCTATGAAAACCAAATTCAATTTACTGCTGTTGATAATGCTGCTCCTTTTACATGAAGCACACGCACAATTTGATAATCCTGACATAGAAGACTATGGGACGCCCCGGGAGATAAACCTTAGCCATCCGGATACTGATGAGGGCGTACAACTTATACCAGTCGGCATTGACTTGTGGGAAGGCGACGATGTTAATACCATATACTATGGACAAATCCCTCCCAATGCTCAGGATAAACCCGTTATGGTATTTGTGCATGGCTACGCTACCAATGCCAGCGTCTGGTTTAAAGGCGATGATAATATGTACTGGGATGTTTACCGCGATGGCTACCGATCTGCATTCGTATCCCTGACCCCAAACCGACACATGTGGACTAACGGCCATATGCTTGCCAATATGCTCGACCGGATCATCGCCCGCTATGGAAACAGCGAGATCGTACTGGTCGGATGGAGTAAAGGTGCTGTTGATATCGACGCAGCCCTGGTGCATTCCGGTGCCAATACAAAAGTTTCGCAGGTATTCACACTCAGTGCCCCTCATTACGGAACGGGTATTGCCGAGTTGGCCAACAGTGTATTGCTCAGCCTTGTCAACATCATATTCATGCAAAACAATGATGCCACGGTTTGTCTGAAACGAGGCTATATGAATTATTTCCGTTCGCTTACGGATGAACACATTAACAATACAGTACACTACACCACCATGGGTGCCTGGGGCAACGGTCCGCTCAACAGGCTTATCATTCCCCAGGGCTACCTCTACCTTGCCGGTGGCAGCAAAGCCTCGGGGGGAAATGACGGTGTAGTCCCCTACTCCGGCAGCAGGAGGCCCGGTGGTACGGAGCTGTTTGGCGGGCAGAGAAAAGAGTACCTGCTTGGATTTATCCCTTACTACACCGGACCAGACGAAACCAACCTGGATCACTATGAAATCACCCGGGGAAGCAAGGCCTGGCCACACATTAAGGCTAACCTCAATAATGTAAATCAAAGCAGCCCCACTCCCACGCGGTATAACCCTAACGCCAATGTGGTGAGCAGCATGCAAATAATCACCGGCGGCTCGGGTAAAAGCGCTTTTATGATAGAAGATAACGTACAAAAGGTATCCATATTAATTTCAGGAAAGGGCAATGGACACATTGTAAAAAGTGAAAATGGAAGGACTATTCAGGCCAAAAGCCCTATAGCTGAACGGCTGCAAGGCAACAACCTGCAAACGGTTTACGAATTTGCACCCGACGACCAGGGTAAATATTGGATAGAATCTGACGAACCATTTACTGCCCTTATCTCTACCGAAGGTGGCATAGAGGCACACTTAAATACAGGTCTGTCTGACAATAAATTGATTTATCAATCCGGGGAAACCATCCAACTCTCCCTGACCCTCTCGGCTACAAATAATGCCCATGTGAAAGAGGCTACTGTTACAGGCACTATTACACGTACTACTGACCTGAAACTGAAGCGAACAGATGATAGCACAATAATTGTATCGTTCAGGGAAATTGGTGGAAAGTACATCGCAGATATCAATGAGAACCTGTACGCAGGGATCTACGATATTGTGGTGAATGCTGAGGGAAACTCGTTTGCCAAAACCGTTCTTACCAGTATTGCCGTAGCAGGTGAACCTGTCCGAAAGTCAGCCACGGAACCGTCATCATTGTCGATTGACAATATTTATCCCAACCCTGCCAAAAACAGTGTTAATATTCAGGTACAGGTTAAATCAGAAAACGCCACGCTGGAAGTTTATGACCTGTTTGGCCGAAAAGTGAAACAATTTGATCTGGAGAACAAACTGGGAAAGGTTGACGTGCAATGGAATGCCCTGAGTGATATAGAGCCTGGTTTGTATATTCTACAGCTTAGCCAGGGTAATAAAAAGATTACCAGAAAATTCGTGGTAGAGTAACTGCTTGTGTGTCAAAAGCCGGTTCCGGTCAAGGAGCCGGCTTTTATGATTTAATGGCCGATAAGCTTTCAGGTACATTAAGATTAATCGAACGCTGATCTATAATAACTTTGGCCAAATGTGGATAATGCCTGACCAGCTCGTCAATGAACATATCATACGGTATATCATTGAAAGTGCCATAATCGTGTACATACTCCATGAATTTCCCTCCTGATTTGCTGTACTGCTGAAATACGGCATGCTCGTGACCATCAAATTCCAAAGGCTCCACGTTCAATTTATCGCAAAGGCCTTTATTGAACACGGGCGTAACCTTGACCCATTGGTCATTCAGCCATATCTCTGCATAACCATGAAAAACCAAAAGATTGGTTTTCAACACTTCCTCAAGTTTGGCCGTACCGATATGGTTTTTCACGTTGGCAAAGCCCATTCGGGACGGAACCCCTAAAACGCGGGCTCCGGCTGCAAACAGTCCGCTTTTTTCAATACAGTAGCCATAATTGCGACTAACGATATGGCTGGCCTTAATGGCTTCCTTAGTAAAATCGAGCCGGTAAGGGTCATACCAGAAGCCATCCCTTACTGCATAGTAAAGCGCTTTTATTTTATCGTTGACAGTGTCATATCTTGCCGTTTTCTCCTGCACAAATCTGATCACATCCGGGTGATCAGAATTAATATATGTTCCCGGGTTGAGGTATTTTTCCAGCATCTCTTTAGTCATAATCACACAATTAGGCATTTATGCCTAAAACAAAGATAATTACCATAGAGCATAATTAGGCATAAATGCCTAATTTTTTAATTCGTATTATTTTTATAGTATTGTCTATAAACTGCGGGATACATGGGGACTAAGGAAAGAATATTGGAAAAGGCTCTTCAACTGTTTAATGAAAAAGGCATAACTGCCGTTTCAAGTAAACATATCAGCGATGAGCTGGGCATCAGCTATGGCAACCTATGTTATCATTTTCCCAGGAAGGACGACATCATTCTTCAACTTTACTTCAATATGCAGCAGCGTGTAGATGACCAGTTTAAGAATATTGAGAAAGAGGTGCTGAATTTTGAATTTATGCTAAGCCGGCTCAAAGTTTTGTTTGAAGAGATCTATCGCTACAAGTTTATTTATCTGGGTATTACCAAAGTGGTAAGGCACTTCGACCATATCAAAAGGCATGCTCAGCAGCAAATGCAAATGCGCCGGGAGCTGCTTCATAATGTTGGTGATTTTCTTGTAGAGCAGGGCTACATGAAGCCCTTCAAAGCCCAAAAGCATAAGGACATGCTGGTGAATGCCCTGCTTATGATCACCAACTCATGGGTGTCTGATGCGGAAACCTTCTATACCGGCCACGAAGAAGACAAGGTTGACTACTACATGCAATTGTACTTTAACCTCATCCACCCCTTCCTTACCGAAAAGGGCAGAGAGGGTTTTCAAAAAGTTTACAAGCCTGCTTAATCAGACAGGCAATTGTTCGGGTGACAACAGCGAACGCCAGATCATCGATTCCTCTTCTCCTTCATCAGCACCTAGAAAGTGTCCTTTACCCTGAATGAAATGTGCGTTACAATCAGGAAGCAAATCCGCCAGCTCTCTGATGGGTTCAATGGGCGCCAGTGTATCATCGGTGCCATGCCAGATTACCACCTTAGTTTTAATTTGACTGCTGTCAAATCCCCAATCACCGGATAACATGGCGGCCTCCCTGACCACCTCATATGCAGAATACTCAAAAGCTGTTTTCATATGCAATAAATAGAAATCAGCAAACCCTGCGCTCAGCACCACCTTCCGGTCACTTTCACAAAGATGGGACATGTTTGACTGTGTACCCTTTACAAATTTATCAGGCTTTTTATAGATCATGGCCCGCTGATATTTATAGGAATACCTGAGTAATGCCGGCCATTTACCTGACAACCAGAAGAACATGCGATTCGACCTGCACATCCCCTTTGGAGCCCTCCGGTTTTTAAACATGTTGATCGTGGCTACCAGGCCCGCAACTTCTACCCTTTCCGGCATACAGTAGGCACAGGCTGCTGCATAAACACCGCCCCCCGAAACTCCCATCACCGAAAACCTGTCGACATTCAATTGATCCGCCAGCTCCTTAATATCATCAGCATAATCGAGTATTGTTCTTCCGGGCTTCGGGTCAGACAATCCGTAACCCGGACGATCGGGAGCAATCAGGCGTAGTCCTATAGCCCGGGCATTATGGCTGTCGTCAGCGTACCATAGCCGCGATCCCGGCGTGCCATGAAACAAAAAGACCGGGAAGCCCTCAGGGTCTCCATATTCCGCATAACACAGTTTTCTTCCATCACCAAGCACAATAAAGCGCCTGGTTCTGCTTTCGGCAGCACTTTTCATAAGTTAAAGAATTAAATAATGATTAAAGTCAATCCAGGAATCTGGCTCTTAACGTTTTAGATAGATCAAAAGCGAACTCAAAATTAAATCGTGACTCCACTTTGCGGGAGCCAGTGTACCCTTCCCTGGGCGAAATGATGCAAACCTGAAGATCGGTGAGTTGGCTTTTGCTGAACACTGAATTTGTAATTGCTTCATTGGTAAGATAATACAGGTCTTCAATGTTACGGGAACCCGCCACCACTAAAGGGGCTGAGGCCTCTGTATTTTCACCGATAAGGTATAAAAGGGACTGAAGGTCTCCCGGCGCAATGTGACAGTGCTTTTTAAATGTTCGTGAGAATGTTTCGTAATTTTTGAAGCCGAGATGAAAGGCTATATCCTGAACCTGATTGTTTCGGTCTTTAATCAGTTCCAACCCTTCCTTCACCTTACAAAGTTCCACATACTGCCCCGGAGTATATCCAACAACCTGTTTAAAGCTACGGTGAAAGTGGACAGGAGAAACACAGGCCACATCAGCCAACAAGCTTAAATCAAGTGGTTTGTGCAGATTACTCTTTATATAAATCAGCGTATGTTCTATTCTGTCCTTCATCGTGCTATTGCATTAGTTAACAATACAAACTTACTGGCAAACCGGGCAAATGGATATGACGATTTTTATCATTCTTCAGAAATTAAAGACCTTAAATATAATTAATTAGAAAGTAAAATTTAACTATTTTAGACATCATCCCTTTATTAACTACTTCTACATGAATAAATTACTTATACTAATTGCACTTGTTTTGTCCTCACTTGCTGCCAATGGGCAGGAACTCAACTGCCAGGATTTTAGAAATGGAAAGTTTAGGCTAAGCTCCGAATATGGCGATTTCATTATTACGCGAAAAGCAGGAAAGCAAATAGAATACAGTGAAAAGTTTGGTACAATCATGGAATTAAGGGTGGATTGGATCAATGAGCGTACTTACAGACTTCAATTCGTTAAAATATTAAAGAACCCTCAGAATATGGATTTTCCGGATTTTTCAGATTTGACTGTCGAGATAATAAAAACAACCGACAATTCATACACTCAGAGGTCATCATCGGATGACTACGAATTGGTGTTGGAATCTGAACTCGTGAGGATAGAATAGTCCATGAGGCTAAAATATGGCCTGTAAGACCATATCGCCTATACTCTTTCAAAGACTCAGTTTTTCACATTTTAACTTATTTATGCCTATCTCCAAAGGGTTTTTAAGATCTTCAAGCGGATATTTTAACAGACAGTGGATACTGACCGGCATCCTGCTGGGCTTGTTGACAGCCCTGGTTCTTTATGCCTTTTCGATTCAGTTTATGGAGTTGTTTAGGTTATTTGCTTATGAACTCATGGGCAACGTAATCATTTTAAAGCAGGGTGAAATTGTATTCTACAACTTCTTTTATGCGGCAATTGCCTCCATTGTTGGAGCCAGTGCAGGATTACAGTTCTTAATCCAAAATTCGATAAGGTGGTCTGAGCCCAAACTTAAGGTTAGTGCGTTTCTTATCCTCAAAAATCAATACTTCAACATCTGGAATTGGCTATACTTTTATGGTAAAGCTTTTATACTCGCAGGAATACTCTTCTGGACGCTACCCATTCATTACGATATAGATTTTTACAGTGAGTACTACTACTTCTTTATCGCATTTGCCCTGCTTATGTACCTGAATTTGTGGCAGGATATGTACCGCCTGCTTCGCAGACGGTTGCTGAAATGTATTTTCATCACAACCGTATTAATTATTGCAAACTGTCTCCTTATCACACGGCTGAACATTGTAGATCATACAAAGATCAACACAATCATACTATCCAAAACTATCTCTTATAAATATAGAGTGACGCCTCCCAAAACCGAAGCAATGGACATTAACTCAGATTTCGGTACGGTAAAAAGCCACATTTATATAGGATTTAGTCAGTATACAGATACGTTAACCCCTAGAATTATTCTAAAGGATTATAAAAGCAGCCATTTTAGCTCCGTAGATCAGCAGGATTTGGTGTACTACCTGAAAGAGGAAAGTGATCGGGTGGATGCTTATTTTGCAGAAGACCACATTGTCGCGCTTCATATTGACGGTGCAGTAAAAATGCATTTTGTAAATGAGCTAAAAGACATATTGAAAGCAAATAATTTTAGACGTATCAGGTATGTCTCAACACCGCGATTTAGCAGGTATCCAGCTAATTATCCCGGCTTTGATAAATATGGTTTAAATATTCTCTTACCAGTCAACTGCGATTTTATTACAGGGCAGGTAGATTCTCTAAAGGCATTAGGATACTCGGGAAGTCAGGTGCGGTTTCCTGATCTCCCCTGCTATTTCGGGGCTGAAATTAAAAACTATAACAGAGTTAAACTGGATATTAACCCTGATAGCTTGCTACTCAACGGAAACCCAGTAACACCTCAACATCTAAGTTCTTTCGTATATAGCCTCTTTAAAAAATATGAACAAAATGCCCTGGTCCTTTTAAAAATAAACCCGGAATCTACTTTTGAGCAATACATGCAGGCCATGGATCTTTTAAGAAAACCAGTCCTGCAACTGCGAAACCTGGAAGCCATAAAACTAACCGGGGAAGTATACAGTTCCCTACCTCCGTATGACTTCGGCTACAATACCATGAAGCAAATAAAAGATCGATACCCTTTTAACTTTTATGAAATGTCGGAAGCTGATAGCTATCTGTACGACTTTGTAAAGTAGTATGGGTATGTGTGTTGGTTCAGAATGATTGCTAACACTACTAAACAACGGCTTTGCTAAACTTTGGCAGTTTGGTAAAGCTTAACCGCGAAGAAGTATTGACAGCAGTGATACTGCTAAACCGCAGAAATCCCACCCCTTCGGGGCTTATATCTTATTCGGTTAAATTAACAAAAGGCTACACCTTTTGCTGATAGATAGCGCCCTCTTAGGATTGGGTGCGTTTGTCTCCTCACTTCCAGTAGAGTCTCTCGAAGACTCTGTGGCAATGATAGTATTTGTTATCTGCTGTCTTGTTTTTCTTTAAGAATTGTTCTTAAGCCTGAAAGTGTTTTAAACGGGAGTTCAGCAATTGAATTATTTGCCAGCCACGCCGGCACGTTATCACCAGGCTCGGAGTGAAATACGTAGGTAATTTCTATCTGCTTGCCCAGAGGTCTCAACAATATATATCCTTCTGCTTTTTGCATTCTCACAATCCCATCCTTTTCAGGTATATAATCTGGCACTCCAAGTAGGTGTATTTTGGTTGTATCAGGATTTGATGCGTCAATTGACATTTTATAGACCATATCTCTATTTTTGTAAGGCCAGGGGAACATGGTTTCAACATAGTTGTACTGCTCGTCTTTATATTGTTCCAAAAGCTTAGATGTTTTAGTGAAGCCATACCATTTGGCATAGTTGTCGGCATCTCTCAATACTTTAATGATTTCAACCATGGAAGTTTCTATGAGTACAATACCCTTGAAGGATTTGAAATCTGAACCTTTTTTATCTCTTGTATAAATTTTTATTTCGTCCTTGTCCTTATCCATTTCCCATGCCCCCTGAGCTTTAGACTCAAATAAAAAGAATGTCAAAATGCTAATCAGCGATACTAGGATCCTAACGTTTATTACCATCGTCTACAAGATTGGTTCCCCGGTTTTGAATAATCGAAAGAAGTAGTACAAAAACAGAAGCGCAAAGATGAAATCACCAATTATCACTATAAAAACAACGGGGCCGGCTATGTCTGACAAATAAAGTTTAAGCAATGAAATAGCAAAACCAATTTTTCCTATTCCGCCTACAATAACAATACCTGTATGCCTGAGAGGATTATATGCAACAATTGAATAACCAATAAAATACACCAAAGTTGTGCCCCAGGCACCTTGATATATTGCGTAGTAAAGCGTGTCTGATAGTTCTCGGTTAAAAAAACCTTGAAACGTATATGCTGTATTAAAGTAGCCAAAAATTGCACCTATGAGGTTCCATATGGCTGAGATGATAAACAGCGTTCTAAAAAAAGTAATTTCCTTATTTTCCATTACAATAAAGTTTGGGGGTTTAATAAACTCTATTGCAAAGTAAGGTTGTAAACAAGCTAAATGCATTTACATATGTAAAGGAATATAGCTACCGGGATAGGCTCTTTCTTATTCTACTTAATTGTGTCGGACTGATACCCAGGTAAGCGGCAATATGATACTGCGGTATTTTTAGTTCAATACCGGGGTACTCTTCACGCAGGATTAAATAGCGCTTATCAGCATCAAGTAAGGCCATTTCAATTTCCTTTTTTTCATTGCTTAAAAAAAAGCTTTCGGCTATCGTTCTTCGCAATCGCTCAATCTCATAATTACCTTCCGATAGTTCTTCAATTTTTTGAAAGGAAGCTTTCCAGATTTTACAATCTGTTAGTGCCTGCTGGGCAACCTCATTTTTTTGCTTACTGATGAGTGATGCATACGAACCTATAATAGAGGGAGCTGAAAAAAAGGTTTTGTTGTATTCCTTGCCGTCAATATTAATGTAATAAGCCCTGACAATACCCGTTTCTAAAAAAGCGATTTCTTTTGCGAACTCACCTTTCTTTATAAAGAATTCTCCTTTCCGGAGTTCATCCGAAACAAAAATACTACTCATTAGGCCAATTGTTTTTTCAGAAAGAGGCATAATGTTAGTGAAGAATGTAATGATATTTTCCACAAGGAGATATTTCAGGTTGGTAACCAGCAGGCAACGTTTTACAGTGGTGTCGTGCAGAATTACAAAGCAATTTCAAATCGATTTACACCCGATCTTTTTTCGAGCTGTAACTCTCGAAAACTACTAAAACCCGCATGCACTATATCAAGCGTTGTGCTTTTTCTTTTTTATAAATCTAATAATTTGTAAGGAAATAATTACAATTAATATTCCATTCTAAAATGATATGCGCCAGCTACCATGTTATAAAAGGTCGGTTACGAGTCGGTTGAAAATGAATTGAAATGAATTTGCTGAAGTGGTAACCATGTCAAAACTTCCTCTGTCGGCGCGGAGAAGGCATTCAAGCTAATGCCAGCAAGCCTTTGCAGGATGAGGTGATGCGCAGAAAGGGGGCACCTCAGCTTTGTGATTATTACCCTCAGCCGGTGCTTCAGGGCAGTACAGCTTTACCAAACTTTCGGAAGTTTAGTAA
>NZ_SMLW01000679.1:29381-31266 GCF_009711405.1 Fulvivirga kasyanovii
CTCGGTTCGCTACCTTCTACCTTCGTCATGATCTGTCCATATTATTAAGATAAAGCCGGATTAGATGTTTAGTAAAGTGTTTTATATCTACACCGCAATAATCCCATAGGATAAAATATTTGTAGAATAGTCAATTCAGGTCGGATTGTCCCGTAAGGACAAAATAAGAAGGTTTTTAAGCATGTCTGAAAAATTTACCCCCTTCATTCCCTCGTGTCATCACCAAACTCCAACACCCCTAACTCCCCCTCAGGCACCTGAATCAATAATGGTTCTTTCTCCGGATCAAGCTAGGTCAACAGCTCTTTCAAATTTTCTTTGCTCATCGCAGTACAGCCTAGTGTTGGTGAGCCGGGGCTTCTCCAGATATGCAGAAATATGGCGCTGCCTTTACCTTTTACAGGCGGGTTATAGTTATGTTTTACGACTATGCCTAGTTCATAAAGGTGGTCAGCGCGCTTCATTCGCTCAAAAGATGACCAGTATTTCCTGGGTTCATTGGGCTGATCAGCAGGCACTGATACCCACCGGTTATAGTCTTCGGAGTCAGTGGCATCTACAAAGTAATCGCGGGCAGTTGATTGGCGATATGGAAAAAAGGCTCCTGTCGGGGCTGCTTTCTCGTATCCGAAAATGAAATCAAAGGGAAAAATACCTGCCGGGGCTTTCCCATCACCTTCCTTTTTTTCTGCCGATGTGGTATTTGCATGGAGCCCTCTGCCCCACGCCAAACCGTTTTTCCCAAGGGATACCTCTATCCTTTCCCCATGCTTTGTCCAGTTAGCATCGGTTCGGCTGTAGCATTGAAGTGTAGCTACCTTGCTATCCCATCCGGATGCCGTAACCAGTACTACCTGGCGATGGCTTTCAGGTATAGATAATTCATCAAGTCCCGTCTGTGCCATACCAGCCAGTGAAAAAAGACATAAAAGTGTAAATAATAGATAGAAGAATCTCATCGCTTATCGGCCATAAGAGTCGTAGTAGTCCGCATAATACTCCTCATAATTGTAGAGCAGGTCGATATTATGGGCTTCTATTTCTGTTAACTCGTCCCTGATATCAATAGACATCGGTATGTACCAATCTTTGGCATCGAATATTCTTCTGATCTTCAGGTTTTGAAAGCTGTAGCCGTGCCGGGCGTAAATCTCATTTCTGATCATCTCGATTTGCTCCGGAAGTAAATTCTCCACATCGGGTACTTCCAGATAGCGTGTAGAGGCATCAGGATAATCTCCAATACCGGCATCATACTCGAAAGCCCTCTTTGTAAGTGTATATTCCTTTGCGGAAACTGTGTTTTTGTAAGGTTTCCACGAGCCTTTTAGCTCTTTCTTGCTCAGGTCAATGGTAAATTTAAACTCGCCGTCATACTGGTCATCCCCGGGCTCTTTCATTTCAATATCATAGACCCCGGGATGGGATTCTTTCAAAGTACCTTTTATTGCCCTGAAATTGCCGGCACATACGCTATGCCCGAAGATAGAATCATTCTCGATACGTGCCAGTGCTATATTGATCTTATTCTTGCCAAAGCTACCTACCCAAAATCCGTAAACGGGGTTTTCTGAGGCATTGATCTCATAAATATTCTCTTCTATTTTGTATTGTTCTTTAGACTTTTCGGGTCCGATCTTCCTTGGGTCACGCTCCAAAGTGGCCGTTAGTGTTTCTGTTTCCTCTGCTGCCACTTCTTCCTGAGTTGTCTCCGCAGACTCTGTCTGTTGTTCTGTTTTGCCACATGATAGCGTAAAAAACCCAATTGCAGCGGTAAGAAAGAGAGATTGTAATTTCATAGTTATATCTGATTATTAAATAACTGATAAATTAGGTATATTTTCGGCTGATATACAATGCATTTAAAAAGTACTTTTAAAATATT
>NZ_SMLW01000679.1:31443-41267 GCF_009711405.1 Fulvivirga kasyanovii
TTGATGATCAATATTACCATCCCCTATTTCGCTTTTGACGATAAAGTGGCCTTTTTGAGGATCAAACAATGGATTATCCATAATGAGATCTGGAAGGGAGCCTTCTATACGCATGTCATTACCAGTTGCTTTTGTTTGATTGCCGGCTTCACGCAATTCTCAGGTAGGCTGCTCAGCTCTACCCCTAAAATACACCGGGCTATGGGTTGGCTTTATGTAGCCGTTATTCTGCTGTTTGCCGGCCCTTCCGGTTTGATTATGTCTATCTATGCCAATGGAGGTATGTTTTCTCAGGCAGCTTTCATTACACTCAGTGTCTTATGGATACTTTTTACATACAAAGGGTTTAAAACGGCTGTAATGGGTGATTTCTCTGCCCACAGGAAGTTCATGATCAGAAGTTATGCCTTGACCCTGTCTGCCTTAACCCTGAGGGCCTGGAAATGGGCGATAGTGCTTGCATTCAGGCCACAGCCTATGGATGTCTACATGCTGGTGGCCTGGCTGGGATGGGTGCCCAACCTTTTGATTGCCGAATGGTACATACGCAGTAAATTCAAACACTTCAAATTGACTTTTAAATGATCAGATATTTTTTAGCGATCTTAACGCTTCTCATACTGGCCTGCACTCCCAATAAAAAAGATAGCGAAGAAACGATTCCCGAACAGCCGAAAGAAGAGGAAGTGATTGTAAAGCAAGATACCCTTGAAAATGAGGAGGTTATAAAGAAAAAGGTTATAGAGAAATCAAAGCTGTATGACTCCAGCTTTGTAAACCTGCAAAAATATGCGGATGGTTTTTCTTATGAAATGAAGTATGCTACGGCAGATAATTTTCTGAAAAAGAAGGTCTACCCATGCGCCGAATGCCTGGTAAGAAAAGAAGTAGCCGAGGCCTTGATTAGTGCCAATAAAGCTTTGCAGGACAAGGGTTTCAGAATAAAGTTCTTTGATTGTTACCGCCCGCTGGACGTTCAGAAAGCCATGTGGGAGATATTTCCAAATGCCAAATATGTCGCTAACCCTAACACTTCGGCATCCATACACAACAGAGGCGCTGCTGTAGACATCACCCTGGAAGACCTTAACGGCAACCAGCTTGACATGGGCACTGATTTCGACTTCTTCGGTCAGGAGGCTCACCACGCTTATACCAACCTCCCTGATACCGTATTGGCTAACCGACAACTTCTAAAAACCACGATGGAAAACAATGGCTTCAGAGCCATTACCACAGAATGGTGGCACTACAGCTTCAAAAGCAAATACCGCTATGAGCCTTCCAATTTCAAGTTTGAGTGTGGGAAATGATGAAGGGGGCATTCAGAGCCTTTGCTAACGTAAGACCCGCCGTTGGGCGAGCAGAATATCCACCGAATAGCTTTTCCCAATCAATACTATATATAAGCTGAACTCAGCCCCAACGGGGCGCTATCTATCCAGCAAAAGGTGCAGCCTTTTGTAACCGTAGGCATCCAGTCGAAAGGCCAGAAAGGCTGGAATTACCACCCCTGGCGATAGCACCTACTGACATTACTGCTGAACATAAAGCTTTACCAAACTTTCGGAAGTTTAGTAAAGCCCTGTTTAGTTCTGTTCGCAAAAAGCTCTAAACACCTTTCAGTAATAGGTGCGCATAGAGTAACTCCATTTATCAAACTCAGATGTACCTATAGCTACAAGGTCTTCGGTTCAATAACCTTTAACACTACTTTTGCTAGTGAACCATAAGTTTTCCACTTGCCACTTTATTATTAAAAACTATATGGTAAATGTATAAGCCAAATGGCAAAGTGCTAATGTCCAACTGTTCTTCATTTCTCATTTCTGTCTTTAGCACGAGGGTACCCGATGAATCCCATATTTCCAACAGGCCGCCCTCTAACGAAGCTGGATTAATAAATGTAATATAATTTGAAGCAGGGTTAGGATATACCTTTGCATTGCCTTCCAAAGTCTTTTTGCTTGATAAAATCAGGTTGCTGGAAGAATAGTAATATTTCACTTCCCTGTATTGCTCATCCTCCCGGGTGTCAAAATTTAAATCGAATAGTTTTTTGGTTATAAGTTTATGATGATCAAAGGAAGGGATATGTCTGTCTTGAAAGTAAGGTAGCAATAAGGCATCCTTCGAAACTTGATAATCGAACGTCAACCTTTCTTTCAATAAGGAGTCCCAGCCCTCAGCATTCAGATCTCGCGATACGATGCTGTAGTTGTCGAAGTTATTATCATCATCGTAGCCGTAGTATTCTCTTGTGACTAACTCCCAGTCATTATTGTTCCATTTAGAGCCTGATACCAGATACAGCAGCCACTCACCATAAGTGTATAAGTACCATTTCTCCTCTGAAGGTATCCATTGAAGGTTTTCTTTATCCCACTTCGACCGGGTGACATAATGGATTTTATCATTGATATACTCATATTCAATTTTCTCTTTAAGCACCCATTCCTGAGAGGTCTCCTGATACCAAAAGAGGCTGTCGACCAGTGCCACGCCTTCGTCACTATAATGATACCTCCATTTTTCTGCAAAAAGCCATTCCTCCGCCTGCTGCTTGTACACATATCTTAAGGATTGCTTCAATTGATTACGAATATCGTAAGAGTACTCCTCTTTTAAGTCATTTTTCCAATTAGCATCTGAGAATATATAACTTTGATAACCAGATAGTTTCCCGTCTGGGTTATAGACAAAACTCTCTTTCATAAGCTTGTCCCACTGGTTTTGCCCGGCTGACCAGGAGGACAGCACGTATTGGTTCAACTGGAAATCAATGTTGTATTGGTAATGCTCCTTCCTGAACTTCTCATCCCATGTATTGTCGCGCTCATTGAAATTGTATTCAATTATGCTGTCCAGTTTTTGCAATTCTTCGTCTTGTTGACGATCAGCCTGAGCAGGCTTATTAAAGCCTTCTATGGACGTAACTCTTTCGCGCGGAGAGATTTTGGCTGAATTATTTGTAAAGGCACCCTGCCCACATACCGCCAGGCTCAGCATGGTACCTGCAAGTAAAGTAGGAATTCGCTTATTCATTTAATTTATCTGTTTGTGTGATCTATTAAATGCAAAGCAAAAGCATTTATGCCTAGCAAAAGTTACCTCAGGATAAGTTTTCGAAGTTTTTTGAAAAAACTTTTAGCAATGTAGCTTTTTCAGGTTTCTTTTCTCTCTGCTGTATTGCTGAGGGGTCATGTTTAAATAGCTGGCTAAAAATTTGTCAGGTGTGCAGCCTGTTAAGCCTTTGGAACGTTCTACACTTTCATGGAAAAGACGAAAGCGTTTTGAAGGATTCCGATACTGCAACAGGAACATGCGGTTTTCTCTGTCAAGCAAAATATTCTCATGGATTTTATACATGAGGTAGCTGAATTCATGACTTCTGATTACAAGATCTTCCAGGTCCTGCTTTTCCATATAGAGCAGGTCCACATCAGTAATAGCTTCCTGCACTTCAATGGAAGGGCTGCCTTCTATGTAACTTTTAAGGCTGTTAAAAGGAAAGCCACTGGGAGTAAGGTTGGTGGTGATGGTCACATCGTCATCATACACAAACTGGTGAACTACACCTTTAATCACCACATTTGAGCGTGTTTCTATTTCTCCTTCTCTTAAAATGCACTCCCCTTTTGTGTACGATTTTTGTCTGATAAACCGGCTTATTTCGCCCCAAAGTTCATCACTTACAGGGCTGATATTATTTAGGAACTCAAATAGCACCTGGTGTTCCAGATTACTCATGGCAGATGTTTTGCAGCTTGTTTTCCGCCGCAAGATAGAGAAAAATTATTTCCTGACCGGCTTACGGTGATACTAATCTGCCATTATCATATTTCCTTTGGCTATTGACTAA
This sequence comes from Fulvivirga kasyanovii, assembly GCF_009711405.1. GTDB lineage: Bacteria > Bacteroidota > Bacteroidia > Cytophagales > Cyclobacteriaceae > Fulvivirga > Fulvivirga kasyanovii. The sequence goes on from NZ_SMLW01000679.1 coordinate 35,306, forward strand.
ATTTATGGGATATAACCCCATATTATTCCCTTCCCCGTCCTTGCCCCCTGACAGACCTTTTGCTACATGTTTTTTCACCTCTGTAGTGTTAATTGCGTAGCATTGGTGGCTGCCGGTGAACGCTAGCCGTCAGTAATATGCTTAGGTTCAATAATTTACAAATCAATATACAGAATCCCTGCCTGCACCGCCTGAGGATTCCAGCTCTTCTTCCCAAAAGGCACTGTTCTTTTGAAGTTCAAAAATAATATATGCAGGGGAAGAAACGAACATTAAATGTAGACTATTCTACAGAAAACGCACTAACTTTTATCTCTGGACTAGCTGATTGGTTTGATAGGCACAAGATTGAACAACAGGCAAGGTAAGCCATGTTTGTCCGACACAAGTCCTCACTTAGAGGTTTTGATTTTCTCAATTATCTTATGTTTGCCTAGCAAAAAGGAAAAACCCGTGGCCTTCGTAATATGTGTACTGATTTGCAGTAGTCCTTTCGTATTCAAATGAAAAAACTATCTCTTTATTAGTGTTTTACAGAAAAAGCTGTGGTCTTTTAATGGTGTACCTGTTACAGCAAACAAATCAAAAAAAGCCAAAAACCAGCGATGCCAGGCACAAAGAATTCAGGGGCAAGAGTATGACTCACCTCATATGTATCGAATGTCAGCACCGAGAAGGTTCCAGCCGAAAGAATTAAGGCATTTATGGATTGCGGTTGGCCGTTAACAAGTTTGATAAAGGGAAACCATATGCAAACCTGATAAATCACTTGGCATATTCGAAGCTATATTGTTTGGACAACGATCTTTTTCAATTAGACGCAAAAAAGGCAGAACGATCAACTATAAAATGCTTTTGTTATTAACCTGACGGCTATAGTCCCAGACAGCCACCCACTATATCCTATGTGTATGTACTCTTCCAATAATTTTGCACTGCCAAGCCGATACTTATTGGAGATGATATAAGTCATTTTTCCTGTTGACAAACATTATTGCCAACGACAGATAATAGTAACTATATTTAACTCATTGATGATTTGGTTTGTTATTATTATTAACAGGCATATGGCTTAGCTATGGAGTACAAGGACTACTATAAAATACTGGAGGTTGACAAAACAGCATCTGCAAGCGATATTAAAAAGGCTTACAGGAAATTAGCAGTAAAGTACCACCCCGACAAGAACCCCGGAGACAAAACGGCGGAGGAGAAGTTTAAAGAAATAGGTGAAGCTTATGAAGTGCTGAAAGATCCGGAAAAGAGAAAGAAGTATGATCAGTTAGGCAGCAACTGGCGACACTTTCAGGAATCTGGCGGCCAGAGTGGTGATTTTGATTGGTCAAGATATGCTTCAGGTTCCGGATCTCAGGGATACACTTACTACCAGGGCGACCCTGGAGATATATTTGGCAACACTGACTTTTCCGACTTCTTCGAAACTATTTTTGGCGGTAGTAGCCGGGCCACGGGTGGCAGGCGAAGGCAACGAACACCATCCGGTCGTGATTTGCATGCCGATCTCCACATCAGCCTGGAAGATGCCTTTCATGGCGGACCGAAAATATTCAGCATCAACAATGAAAAGATAAGGATAAAACTGAAACCCGGAGTAAATGACGGGCAAACCCTCCGCCTCAAAGGCAAAGGCGCTGCGACCGTGCCGAATGGCCCCAAAGGAGACCTTTACCTTAAGATCATTGTGAACCCACACCCCTTGTACCAAAGAAAAGGCAGTGACCTTTACCATGACTTGGCCCTAGATATTTATACAGCCATTTTAGGTGGCAAAGTCAATGTAAACACGCTGCATGGGCCGGTAAACATTACCATACCTGCCGGAACAGCCAATGGCAAAGTACTCAGAATAAAAAGCAAAGGTATGCCGGCCGGCGAAACCTATGGAGATTTATACCTGACCATTAATGTGCAAATACCAACACAACTGTCAGAAGAAGAGCGAGAACTGTTTAAAAAGCTACGAGCCTTACGAACACAAGATACTTATGTAAGTTAATTTAAAATCCGCATAACCATGGAAATATCAATCACATCATTAGACAGAGTACCGAGCGACAACGCTGTTATACTGCGGTTTCTCGAAGCCCTTAACGATCACGAGTTGAGATACTATGCGCAGGATTGGATGAAATCGATCGGGTATGATAACACGGATGAACTTAATAGCGCAATTTCACCACTGATAGACGCGATGAACAGCGTGCATATAAGCACGTCCGAAAACATAAAACCTATATACAGGTGTAGCAATGGGAACATTTACAGAGACTGGAAACTTTCACGCCTGGGCCTAACCTATCTGGCTTTAAATGCACCACATAAAACAAAGGAAATCAGCGAATTACAACTCAGGATATTATCAAACTATTTCAATAAAGACAGGCCGTAACAATTTAAATTTACACGCCTGCCCCTATTGTTCCGAACCCTTAAAACTTACAGCCATGCTCAGAATATTGATGCCCATAGATTTCTCCGACAGTTCTTTAAATGCCATGGCATATGCCGTACAAATGACCAAAGCCTTTCATGCCACACTGGTATTAATGCACATTGTAGAGCCCATTGGTGGTGATGCTACCATGTTTGTTGATGATCATATCATTACAGAAGAGCGTGAAGATGCATTGAAAAAGCTGGAAAAGCTTAAAAATGAGCTTGATGATATCAATAACCCTTATATTGAAACCTTGGTTTGCACCGGGTTTCCCGTGGATAAAATACTGGCCACCGCCAAAGAACAACAGGTATCGCTGATTGTAATGGGTACCACGGGGACAACCAATAAATTTGAAGACTTTTTGGGAAGCAACACCTACAAAGTGGTAAAAAACGCCAATTGTGCTGTAGTAACCATACCGTTAGAATCCAAAAAGTTCGACATCAGGAAAATTGCTCTTGCCGTAGACCTTCATAAAAAAGAAAACATTCACCTTTTAACTATTTTAAGACATTTTTTGAGGCATTTCAAAGCCGAGATCTTCTTTCTTCACGTTACTAAAAACGACCATGTTTCCCTGGAAAGCGACGCCCACTCTGATGCTGTTTTATGGCTTGCCGAAAAATTCAGGGAGTTTGAGCATAGTTTCGTAAACCTGTCGTCAAAAAACGTAGCCAACAGTATCAATGAATACGCTTTGAAAAATGACATTGATATGTTAGCGTTAAGTCCTGAAAGTCACAATATCTTTGGCCTGATGTTTAAAGGCAGTACTACGCGAAACCTGGTGCTTCATAGCCATGTACCGGTACTTACACTTCCCGCCGACTACTGACAAACCTCGTAAGATATTGTAGATTTATCTTTACAAATTTGAGGAATTGGCCTATGCTATTGTAGCGTTTTTAAAAGGATTCCATAGCAAAATTCCCTCAAAACAGACTGTATACAACAGTTTTACCCGTCCGGCATGAATTTTTCTACACATCAATGGTAAAGCAAAGCACTTACTTATGGCCAGCAAAAAGGAGCAATCAAAGGCAAAGCCGGACGCTAATCAATTTTATTCCGAAGCTTTGAAATTAGTAAAAGAAAGTGGCATCGATTTTATGCTTGGTGGCGGGTTTGCCGTGAGCCACTACACTGATATCCATCGCGACACCAAGGACCTGGATATCTTTTGCAGACCGGAAGACAGCAATAGTATTCTTCGTTTTTTCTCAAAAAAGGGCTTTGGCACGGAGTTGACTGATGTAAGATGGCTGGCCAAAATTTTTAAAGATGATATCTACATTGATATTATTTTCGATACACCCAATTACATCTGCACTGTAGATGATACCTGGTTTAAGTTTGCCTCAAAGGGAACATTCCAGGGGGAATCTGTTTTGTATGTGCCCGCAGAAGAGCTGATATGGTGCAAAATATACGTACAGAACAGGGAGCGCTACGACGGTGCCGATGTAAACCACATCATATTGAAATATGGAAAGAAGCTGGACTGGAAGCGGGTGCTGGCACATTTTGAAAAACACTGGCATCTCTTGCTGGCCCAATTGCTGAACTTTCAGTTTGTCTATCCAGCAGATTACCCCGAGATCGTACCTCAATGGCTGTTTGAAGAGCTCCTGAGCCGGGCAGGGCGCCAATATGATCAGCCCCCTTCGGCCATCAAAGTCTGTCGCGGCCCCATAATAGACCAGACGCAATATGCCGTAGATATCAAGGAATGGGATTTCAAACTTTACACCATGAAAACTGTATAAATTATGGCTGAAAAAAGAAAAAAAATAAAACTAGCTGCAGTTGGAGACATCCATACCCGGGAGACAGATAAAGGGAAATGGAGCGAACGGTTTAGGGAAATTTCTGACGAAGCAGACATTCTTTTGCTCTGCGGAGACCTCACTGATACTGGCGACGAAGAAGAAGCTGAGGTACTATCTGGCGAGCTTAAGGCCTGCACTATCCCGGTGATAGCCGTATTAGGCAACCACGACCATGAAAAAGGCCGGCAAAAGCTTATTCGCCAGATTATTCAAAACGAAAACATACATGTACTGGAAGGAGAAGCTGTTGTAGTTAAAGGAGTTGGTTTTGCCGGTGTAAAGGGTTTCGGAGGAGGTTTTGACAACCATATGCTCTCCATGTTTGGTGAAGAGGCCATGAAGGATTTCGTACAGGAAGCAGTAGATGAAGCACTGCACCTGGACAGGGCACTGGCACGACTGGATGCCAGTGAAGAAAACCTAAAAAAAATAGCTGTACTGCACTATGCTCCAATCAAAGACACTATCATAGGCGAACCTGAACCAATATACCCGTTTTTAGGCTGCTCACACCTGGCTGAGCCTTTGAACAGTAGAAATGTGGATGCTGCTTTTCATGGCCATGCTCATGCCGGGACGCTGGAAGGCAAAACACGATCAGGGGTTAAAATCTTTAACGTATCTGAGCCAATTCTATCCAAAGAAGGTTATAAAAAGCCTTTTTTCATTTATGAGATAGAGCCGTAACTGCTTTCTTAATCAGACTATCAAATGCCCTAGTCCGTATCACTGCCCCGGTATGGCGAAATTTCAGCGAGAGAGAATACATTTTTAACTATTTTATTACATACGACTGTTTTCGATTGTGAATACTAAATTATTTACAATTAATCCTGCTTTATTTTGATAGTATAGGCTTGAAGCTAATATGCCTTAAGCTATAACCTGATCAAATATAAAAATGGAGATAAATATTGCGAATGAATCCAATGATGATATTGAACTGGAGCTACTATTGCAGGCGATACATCGCAAATACGGGTATGATTTTTCAGAATATTCGAGAGCACACGTTAAGCGCAGGGTACTCAACCGGATTACCTCATCGGGACTGAGTTCTATTTCACACTTACAGGAACAAGTGCTTTATGACAGGGAGTTTGCCTCTCAGTTGCTCAAAGACCTCTCCATCAATGTAACTGAAATGTTCCGGGACCCGGGATTTTATATTGCCTTGCGCGAAAAGGTTATAGAGCTGCTCAAAACCTGGTCTTACATAAAAATATGGCATGCGGGCTGTTCTACTGGTGAAGAGGTTTACTCCATGGCCATTTTGCTCAAGGAAGAGGGACTTTATGACCGGGTGCAGATCTATGCCACCGACTTCAATCAAAGCGCACTGGACAAAGCACGTGATGGTATATTTCCTACTAACCTGATCAAAAAATATTCTCAAAACTATATTAAAGCCGCCTCTAAAGGTGCCTTTTCAGACTATTACCTGGCCCAATATGACCATGCCATTATGGACAAACCTTTAAAGACCAATATAGTATGGGCCCACCATAACCTTGTTACTGACAATAATTTTGCGGAAACCCAAATGGTAGTATGCCGCAATGTATTAATATATTTTAACAGGAGACTGCAAAATAATGTACTCAGGCTGTTTTATGATAGTCTGGTCAATGGCGGTATTCTCTGTCTGGGGAGTAAAGAAGGCTTGCATTTT
>NZ_SMLW01000679.1:41567-73295 GCF_009711405.1 Fulvivirga kasyanovii
ATAGACAGTCAGTATAAAATCTATAAAAAGAAATACCTTATCACATAATGGATGCGGCAAAACCATATGAGGCCATAGTGTTAGGAACCTCAGCGGGAGGCACAAAACTGCTGAAATCCATGGTTGCCAAAATCCCTGCCGGCTTTTCACTACCCCTGATAGTAGTGCAGCATATAGGTGCCGACAGTGATGGTTACTGGATCAGGTCACTCGACAAACTGGCTGCCATTAAAGTCAAAGAGGCCGATGAAAAGGAGAAAATTGAGGCCGCCACTATGTATGTGGCTCCGGCCAACTACCATTTACTCGTAGAGCGAGACCGCACCTTAACGTTGACCGTGTCGGAGCCGGTCAATTATGCCAGGCCTTCTATAGATGTGCTTTTTGAGACCGCAGCAGATGCATTTAAAAACAGATTGATTGGAGTAGTTCTTTCAGGATACAATTCTGATGGTGCAGTAGGGTTAAAAAGGATAAAAGAAAACGGCGGATTGACAATAGTTCAGGCACCAGAAACCTGTGAAGCCGCCCCTATGCCCAAAGCAGCCATTAAAGAAGCTCAGCCTGACTATACCCTGCCTCCTGATGAAATCTATGAATTGCTTATAAAATTGGCTAAAAACAAAGAACCCCATACACATGAGACTAAAGATTGACACACTCGGTCAAAAGATAGGTTTGGGCTATACCATATTGGCCCTGATCATCACACTTGCGGTAGGTTCTACCTTATGGCAGGTCAATAATGTCAAAGGTGTAGCTCAACGCATCACCGACCAGCGTGTATTAGCCACACGCATGTGTCTTGAGATCGACAATGGCATCAATCACTCTGTGGCCGCTCTCAGAGGTTATGTTCTGCTTAAAGATCCGGTTTTAAAGAGGGAGCGACAGGAAGCCTGGAACAATGAGATCAATAGTTCATTTGAGCAATTGCGCCTGCTGGCAAAAAGAAAAGTTGACTCCGTTGACAAAGACAAGCTCGATGAACTACAGGCCAGGCTAAACCAGCTCGAAAACTACCAGGACGAGGTGGAGACCCTTGCCGCATCTGATGAAACCGCAGCGATTGATCTGCTGCAAGCCAATGGCCTGAAATCTGCCAACGAAATCCGTCACCTCGTAAATGATATTACCAATGATGTTGAGTTTCTTATGCGCAGGGATTTTGAGGCCATTGATGAGGAGATCATAAACCTTAGCAATCTGGAGTATGGGTTGCTGGGCAGTGGCATTTTGCTGAGTATTCTGCTCGGTGCAGTGGTTTCCCGCTCTATTACACGCCCGGTAGGCAGTGCTGCCGAAGTAGCCGATAACATAGCCGCCGGAAACCTCGAAACTGAAGTCAATGTGGGTGGTACACGTGAATTGAGTAACCTGGGTGCTGCCTTACTAAAAATGAGGAATGCCCTGAAAGACCGAAATCTACAGGCCAAACGCCACCAGGACTACTCTAATGGCCTGAATGCATTGAATAAGGTTATGGAGGGCAACAAAAACCTCAAGACACTGTCACTGGATATTATTACCTTTCTGGCCGAGCGACACAAAGCATGTGTGGGTACACTTTTTTTAAAAAATTCGGATGACACATTCTATCTGGCAGGCTCATTCGCATTCAAGTCTGCCAAGCGGCCAGATAATGTGATCAAACCCGGTGAGGGAATTGCCGGGCAGGTGGCCGTAACACTCAAACCCATGATAGTTGAAGCTGGCAAGGCTGAGATCATGGTCTCCTCCAGCCTGATGGAAACCCCTCCCTCCTATGTCTATGCCCTACCCCTGGTACTTGAAAATGAGGCATTAGGCATCATAGAACTAGGGAAATTTGAGCCTTTTACCGAGGAGGAACAAGCCTTCCTGACTTCTGCCATGGAAACCGTGGCGATTGCTATTGATGCCTCCATAGCACGTGAACAAATCGATGAATTGCTGGCAGAAACCCAGCGGCAGAGTGAAGAACTGCAAGCCCAGCAGGAAGAGCTGCAACAAAGCAATGAAGAACTGGAAGAGCAGACCGTGAAACTCAAAGAACAGCAGGAAGAACTCCAGGCGGCCAATGAAGAACTGGAAGAGCAGGCAGAGATAGTTGCTCAGAAAAATACCGATCTGGAAACAGCACGGCAGGATATTGAGCTTAAAGCCCGCCAACTGGAGATAAGCAGTAAATACAAGTCCGAATTTCTGGCTAACATGAGCCATGAGTTACGGACACCACTCAACAGTCTGCTCATACTTTCCAACGATCTGGCCGAAAACAGGGAAAACAACCTTACACCTGACCAGGTAGAAAGCGCTGAGGTAATAGTAAAAAGTGGCAAAGACCTGCTGGCACTCATCAATGACATCCTTGATCTCTCAAAAGTAGAGGCAGGAAAGCTGAGCCTCAACCCTACAAAATTTAGCATAACAGAGTTGAGTGACAGCATTAAAAACAACTTCCAGCGTATGGCGATACAAAAAGGGCTGGAGTTAAAAATCAACATTGATGAAGGGCTGCCCCAGACCATCAAAACAGACCGCCAGCGTATTGATCAAATTATTAAAAACCTAGTATCCAACGCCTTAAAATTCACGCACCAGGGACATGTTGCAGTAAATTTCAGCCGTGATGCTGGAGACTTCATGCAAATAGCTGTTTCGGATACAGGTATCGGTATCCCTAAGGAAAAGCAGCAGGTGATCTTTGAGGCATTCCAACAGGTCGATGGCAGCACTGCCCGTAAATATGGAGGAACAGGCCTTGGCCTTTCCATAAGCCGTGAACTGGCACGAATCCTTGGAGGGAAGATAACAGTCAGCAGTGTTCCCGGAAACGGGTCTAAGTTCAGTCTGATCATACCGATTGAAATGGAAGAACCTGAAAGTACAGATACTCCGGCAGAGTCACCTTCTCCTCAGACCGGACCATCCTCAATGGAAATTATTGAAGATGAGTATCTTAATTACCCGGCATTGCCCGATGAACGGAACCAGTTCAAGGATGGGGACCATGTGGTACTGATCATTGAAGACGATCTCAATTTTGCCCGTATACTTGCCAACCAGTCCAAACAGAAGGGCTTGAAGTTCCTCTCAGCCGCCACCGGTGAGGACGGCCTCAGGCTCGCAGAGCAGTATCAGCCTCAGGCTATTATCCTGGATATTGACCTTCCGGGAATGAACGGACATATGGTACTCAAAACGCTCAAAACCAATCCTTCCCTGCGACATATTCCCGTCCACATCATGTCTGTCAATGAGCAGACACTGGAACTCATCAAAGCAGGTGCCGTCGAATACCTGACAAAACCGGTAAGCAAAGACCAGTTGGAGGAAGCCTTTGCCCGGATCGAAGACTTCATTAACCGTAAAATGAAGAACCTGCTGATCCTTGAGGATAATGATGACCTGCGAAGGTCTATCGTGAAACTTATCGGCAATGGTGACGTGAAGTGCTTTGAAGCAGGCACCGCGGCCGAGGCCCTGGACTTGTTCAAGCAGCAGAAAATTGACTGTATGGTCATGGATATCGGGCTGCCGGACATTAATGGTTTCGAACTTATCAAAAGGCTGGAAAAGGAAGAAAGGAAACTTCCGCCAATCATTGTGTATACAGGCAAGGAACTGACCAAAAAAGAGAATGACGACCTGCAGCAGTACGCCGAAACCATCATAGTGAAAGGTGTAAAATCGGAAGAGAGGCTCCTTGACGAAACTGCCCTCTTCCTGCATAGAATGGTAAAAAACCTGCCCCCTACAAAGCAGCAGATCATCACAGACTTATATGATCAGGATATTGCCTTCAATGAAAAGAAAGTGCTGCTTGTAGATGATGATATGCGCAATGTATGGGCGCTGTCGAAAATACTGTCACAAAAGGGATTTGAGGTGCTTAAAGCTGATAATGGCAAAGTAGCCCTTTCCAAGCTTAATGATACCCCTGATGTCGACATCGTACTTATGGATATCATGATGCCTGAAATGGATGGATACGAATGCATGCGGGCCATCCGGAAAGATGAACGGTTTCATGACCTGCCCATTATAGCACTTACGGCAAAGAGCATGAAAGAAGACCGGCAGTTATGCATTGATGCCGGAGCTAATGATTACATCACCAAACCGGTAGATGTAGCCAGGTTAATATCTCTCATTCATATTTGGATAAAGAAATAGTTATGCAACAACAAAACCTACCCAAGCAGAACATACCTACCGAAAAAGAGAAAGGGTCAACACCGGTCATTAAAATACTGATGGTAGATGACCGGCCGGAAAACCTTATAGCCCTGGAGAGGCTGCTCAGACACCTTGATGTAGAATTATTCAAAGCTGAAAGTGGCAATGAGGCCCTGCGCCTGACCCTGCACCACGATTTTGCACTTGCCCTGATCGATATTCAAATGCCGGGAATGGACGGCTACGAGCTGGCCAGTCTTCTGCGATCCGATAAAAAAACATCGCATATTCCGTTCATATTTATTTCGGCCATATATAAAGACCATATTAATATTTTCAAAGGATATGAAGCCGGTGCTTTCAGCTATATTACAAAGCCGTTTGAACCTGATATCTTGCTTAATAAGGTGCAGTTCTTCATCGACAAGTACAAGCAGGAGCAAGAGCTAAAGGAGACCCACCAGAAACTCAAAAAAAACATCAGGGACCTGAACCTCGCTTATGATGAGCTTAAATCATTCAGTTACTCAGTGTCACATGACCTGAGAAGCCCTTTACGAAGTATTGCAGGTTTTTCGGAGATCCTCATTGAAGACTACTACGACCAGCTCGACCCGGAAGGCCAAAAACTCATTACCAGGATCGTGAACAGTGCCAAAAATATGTCAACACTCATTGATGACATGCTGGATTTTTCTAAGCTAGGCAGACAGGAGTTGTATCCCCGCAAAGTGGATATGCACCAGTTGTTTCAGGATACTTATACACAACTCACTGAGCGAATGGAAGACGACAGAAACATAGAGTTTAAGCTATCTCCAATAAAGGAAAATTATGGCGATAAGCAAATGCTGGAAAGGCTCGTGACCAACTTGCTATCAAATGCCATAAAGTACACTCAAAAAGAACCCGTGGCAGTAATTGAAGTAGATGGCTATGAGCAGGAAGGACAATACGTCTACAGAGTACGTGATAACGGCGCCGGTTTTGATGAATTATACAAAGATAAGCTCTTCGGCGTGTTTCAGAGACTCCATAAAGTAAGTGACTATAATGGAACGGGTGTAGGCCTGGCTATTGCCAAACGGATCATATTTCACCATCAGGGACAAATATGGGCTGACGGCAAGGTTAATGAAGGAGCTACCTTCTACTTTACATTAGGCCTCGAAGGCAGCTCCTGATCTTTTTATAAAATTCTCCTTACTTTCTCAAAATAACCTGTTTGGTGTATTTATCGGAAGCCGTTGTAACTACCACCAGATAGTTGCCGCCGGATATGCTTGAAGGATCAATCTTTACTTCAACATTACCTATTCCGTTGGAGGCAACATCTTCCGTAAATACTGCATTACCCTGCAGGTCCATCATGGCTACCCGAGCTTCACTTCCGTCAGCCAGCCCCTCCACAACTACCGTGATCACCTGGTTCAACGAAGGGTTGGGGTAAACCGTTAACTGAACATTTTCAATTACCACATTATCCTTCTCCACCATTACCGGAGCAAAATACTCAAACTTACCGTCGTAATCGGTTTGTTTCAACCTATAGTACGATCTGCCACTGAAAGGGCTACTGTCTGTATAACTATATGAAAGAGGTTCTTCACTATTGCCCGCTCCCTCTACCACTCCGGCTATTTCATAGTCTTTCCCATCACGACTTCTTTCTATGGTAAAAAAGTCATTGTTGAGCTCCGACGAAGTCGTCCAGGTAACTTCAACATCAGCACCTTTGACTTTGGCATCAAACCTGGCAAGTTCTATAGGCATCACCACAGCTGAGGAAGCCAGAGCGTATTCCGTACCTTTTTGATTAGGCACCATCATTTGGCTTTGCCCTGCCATTTTATAAGCTCCTGAGTTAGCCCAGTCAGAGGCACTATTCTGTCGCTCCACCAGCTCAATCGCCAGAGGGTCAAAATCTCCGGTGTAATTAGAAAAATCATATGAAAAACTATATTCAACATCTCCCATCGCATATACGCCCCAATAAAACCCTTCAAGAGCCTGCATACCATCCGGAATGGTTACATAGTTAGGGCTTTCCTTCACAAAATAAATATGTATTCCCTCCGGGCTTCCACTGGTGATATCAACCGTAACTGTTCCCTTTCCTTCAATTGTATAAGATAAGCTATAGTTGTTATAGTCATAAATACTCTGGTCTCCCATGTAAATACCTGACGCTACCCATCCTGCACCGGAAAGATCTCCTTTAAGTGCTCCTTTTTTATTTTGTACTGCCTCTTTGATCTCGTTACCTTCTCCCTCATTAAGGCTCAAGTGCATGTAGAGATTCTCTTCTTCTCCAGTCAGCTTTTCCGTCAGTTTCTGGCGAATATCTTCCTGCGACTTTGCCACTGACCAAACCCTCACTTCATCGATACTCCCTTTAAAAAAGTTTTTACCAGTATTCCCATCGAAACTATTGGCTTCAGACTGGGCTCCGATAAAGCCATACCGGGTAGCTCCGGTTCCGAGTGCCTTTCTCTTGTGTGCGCTGTTAGTCCTAGAAACTTCCTTGCCATCGATGTAAAGTATTTTATCATTACCATCATACACTGCAGCCACGTGGTGCCAGTTACCATCATTTACTTTAGTGCTTTTTGACTGGGTTTCGTCTTCCGAACCATCTTCTCCGGTGGTAATAAAGTACACCTTGCCATTTTTTCCATTAACATACAGACTATAATACTCGCCGCCATCAAAGTCGATTACAGGCATGACCTGATCCCCTTTGTCTCCTGCCGGAATACTGACCCATGCCTCAACGGTTAATTGGGGCAGGCTGCCTTTGCTGTCTTCATAAGATTGTAGCGCAACATAATCACCACTGCCATCCATATAGAGAGCAAAACCGCCGCCGTCCATGGCCCCTTCGTCTCCTTCTGCCCTGGTGTCACCTATGTTAATAAAATTGTTGTAAATAAATACTGCAGAGAAAATCAGGACTATGGTAAGGAGTCCCAAAGCTGCATACTTAAGTACTACACTGGTGCTGGTTTTAACGGTAGGTTTTTGGTTCTGTCTCAATCTCATATTTGTTAAAGTTTAAAAAAATTATGTGGAGAAGATCAGATCTTCTTCCTGTATTTCGTCGCCTTCTGCCATTAAAGCAGCTCGTTCTATTATGGATTTCAGTTCTCTTACATTGCCCGGCCAGGAGTGCTTCATCAACTGTTCCATGGCCCCTCTTGAAATTCTCATATCATCCATTTTGTTTTGGACAAGAAAATCCCTGAGGAAAGCCTTTGCCAAAATGATCACGTCATCACCACGTTCTCTGAGTGGTGGCAACTGCAGTAAAAAGCCTTGAAGGCGGTAGAAAAGGTCTTCTCTGAACCGGCCTTCCTTCACCTCTTTTACAAGATCCTTATTGGTAGCCGCGATCACACGCACATCCAGCTTTATAGCCTTATTGCTCCCGAGCCGCACCACTTCCTGTTCCTGCAATACCCGCAAAAGTTTCTTTTGCATGTCCATATCTATTTCACCGATCTCATCAAGGAATATAGTGCCCTGGTGAGCTTCTTCAAATCTTCCTATACGCTTTGAGGTAGCCCCCGTAAAAGCCCCTTTCTCATGCCCGAAAAGCTCACTCTCAACCAGATCGTGAGGGATCGCCCCCATGTTTACGGTTACAAAAGGTTTCTTTTTCCTTGGGGAATTATAGTGTATGGCGCTAGCAAACAGCTCCTTCCCGGTTCCGCTTTCTCCGGTGATCATCACCAATATGTTTTTGGACTCCACCTTCTGCACCATTTTCAGCATCTTCATAATGGCCGGGCTGCTTCCCAGAATATTACTATACTTATTTTTTTCAAACACTTGCTCTCTGAGCGATTCCACTTCCCGCTCCAGGCTAATGGCTGAAATGAGGTTCTTAACCGTGTTGTCCAGCTCCACCAGCGCATCTTCGTTTTTAATGAGATAAGATGTTGCGCCCTGTTTATAAGCTTCCACTACCACCTCAAGTTGCTTCTGACCACTGATGAGTACAGTATAAATACCCGAATCAAACTTCCTTATGCGCTCAAGCAATTCAAGGCCATTGGCATCAGGTAAGTGAAAATCAATGGTTATTATATCAGGGCGTTGATGTAAATTGGCCAGACAATCTTCGGCATTGGTAAAAAATTCAAATTCCAACAGTTCATGTTTTTTGAGGGTCTCCCCAATCATCATAGCATAAACCGGATCGTCATCGACCACAAAAGTTTTAATCATAGCTCTCTTTATCTTCTTTTTATATTTAGCCCCTGCTGTCTATGGTTTCAACCGTTAATAGGTACAGATTTCAAATGGTAACAGTAAGGTCATACTGGTCGTTCACCATCATTTTTCAGCCATTTTCTGGCAAAAACAGCCCTTGATCAGCACATAAAGGCCTTTTATTAAATAAACTTAATAATTGGCTAATATCCTCCTATATGTAATGTTTTACAGGTTATCAGAGATATAGCTTTTTATATGACAGATCACCTACAACAGATTACATTAATATTTACAGGCTAAATGGCACATGTTACAAATACAGAATCTACCTCTCAAAGATGCACCACCCACCTTTATCAACTGTTTATTCGTTATTTACACTATTAACACGTTAATAAAGAACCAATATTTCAGACTAGTATTTCCTCAGGCAAGAACCTTTACCCGGCAATAAAAGCGGGTTTATTCTTCTAAATACAAACAAAAAGCAATGATGTAAGATTATCTGCATTTTGTGCATTAACATACTAATAAGCACCCCGCATTTACAGCAGGTTTTATTGGCTTTACACCCGCTAATCGCCGAAATGGTTTATCTTTAAGAGTTATACACCTAAGCTTAAAAATCACAACAACATGGCAGACAACAATAAAAAAGTGACTGGTATAGGAGGCATATTTTTCAAATGCCAGAATCCTGACAAATTGAGGAACTGGTACAGCGAAAATCTTGGACTGGTCACCAATGAATATGGCTCTCTCTTTGAATTCCGCCAGGCGGATCTCCCTGACAAAAAGGGATATCTACAGTGGAGTCCTTTTGATAATAAAACAACCTACTTTGAGCCCTCTACCAAAGAGTTCATGATCAACTACAGGGTACATAACCTTGAAGCACTGGTTGAAGAACTAAAGGCAGCCGGAGTTAAAGTACTGGACGAAATTGAAACCTACGAATATGGCAAATTTGTGCATATACTAGATCCCGAGAACAATAAAATAGAACTTTGGGAGCCTGTAGATCAGGTATTCACGGATATGTACGAGGGTAAGACCACCAAATGACTTCCCTTACATAAAAGTCTGATCAGATTATTTTTCAGTTTAAAATCAAAATACAATGGGCCAGAGAATGATATCTACTCTCCGGTTCATCACCCGCCCATTGTGAGAGGTATTGGTATACAAGGGATTGGAAAGGCCGAAATTGCGCGTTTTGATCAATTCGGCAGGCACATTCATTTGCAAAAGCTCCTCAATTACGGCACCACTGCGCATCCGGGAAAGCCATTCATTATATTCCCGGCCGCCGATGTTGTCAGTATGGCTGAATATAATTACCTCATAATTTTCCAGCCGTTCAACGTCCTGAATAAACTGCTGAAGCTCTTCAACCTGAAAATCGTCAATAAAGTAACTTCCTCCGCCAAAATAGATGCTCTTTCTGATCAAAGAGTCTTGACATGAAGCCTCAACACCAGCAAAAAGGATGGAAAGAATGATAAGGAGCCGTTTCATAAACCATACGCTTACAACATAATAAACGGCTTAAAATCATCATGGTTCATGGATAGGCAAAATTCCAATAAGTTCCAAAACAAAAGATCCATCCATTACCGGAAGTGGTAACGAATGGATCTTTATTAAAGGCAGGAATACAGCCTCAATTGTTTTGCTTATTTCAAGTGCTCATTTAAATAATCAACATACTGTGAATATAGCAGCACATAGCTAACGCCATCATAAGCCACGCCATGGGCTCCGGGAGGATATATTCTCAGGTCAGCATCCTTACCATTATCAATCAGCGCTTTTACCAGTTGCATGGTGTTCTGCATATGGACGTTTTCATCCATGGCAGAGTGCGCTATAAACATCTTTCCCTTTAGGTTACCTGCGGCGGCGGTAGACGCACTTTTCTTGTATCCCGCTGCATTATCATTCAACAAGTCCATATACCGCTCTGCATAGATACTATCATATAATCTCCAGTCAGTTACAGGTGCACCTACAAGGGATACTTTAAACACATCAGGATGGTTTAGCATAGTATAACTGGACATATACCCTCCATAGCTGTGTCCTCTGATGGCCATTCTATCACCATCTACCCAAGGCTGGGACGCCAGGTATTTAACCGTCTCAACAAAATCTTTGCTCTCAGTCTCACCAAGGTTTCTGTAAACCACTTTTTCAAAGGCACTGCCATAGCCACCGGAACCTCTGTTGTTAACACTGGCAATCACATATCCTTCCTGGGCAAGGTATTGTTCCCATCCATTGGTAGCATATTCATCATAAACAGACTGTGCCCCGGGCCCTCCATAAATGTTCAGCACCAAAGGATACTTTTTGGCCGGGTCAAAGCCCTTTGGCTTGATCACATAGCCATCAAGTTGCTGTCCATCAGAAGTTGTAAAGCTGATGAGCTCTTTAGGTGCGTAGAAGTTGTTTGAAGTAAACTGCTTAACCTCATCATTATTTTCAAACTTTTTGAGCATTTTACCTTTTGTAGACAGCAATTCAACCTGTTTTGGCATGTCGGTGTTGGAGTAAGAGTCAATATAATACTTGCCATTTGGTGCCACGTTCAGATGGTGTCGGCCCTGCGCTGTAGTCAGCTTCTTTTTATTCTTTCCTTCAAAGTCAACAGCATATAGATGCCGCTCCAGTGGCGATGCCTCTGTACTGGTATAGTAGATCACACCATCCTTAGAGTCAACGGCTTCTACACGGGTTACTTCCCACTCTCCCTTCGTTACCTGATTAAGAACTTTGCCGTTGTAGTCGTACCTGTAAATGTGGCTCCATCCATCCCTGTCAGAGATCCAGAGAAACTCATCTTTATCTTCCGGGAAGAAAAACAAGTGCATAATGCCGGCAAAAAAGTCGAATACATCAATCCAGGTTTCAGACTTTTCTTCCATGATAAGCTTTCCAACTCCGGTATCCGCATTGTTAAAGAATAGTTTAAGGTGGTTCTGCTTCCTGTTAAGGTGAACAATAGCCAACTGACCAGGTGAAGAAGTCCAGTATAGCCTTGGAATATAACCTCCCTCCAGCTTCACGTCCATCCACTGATTACTCTTCTTGGCTACATTAATCACTCCTATGCGAACAGAAGGATTGGTATCCCCTACTTTCGGATAAGGTACGTCAACATACTCCGCATGCTGGCCCGAATAATCGGTCATTTGGAAAATAGGCACTTCACGTTCATCAGATTGCCAGAAAGCAATATACTTGCTATCCGGAGACCATATCCATGCCTGCGCCAGGCCGAACTCTTCCTCATAGGCCCAGCCAAAACGTCCATTGTAAAAATAGTCCTCAGCATCAAAAGTCAGTTGCGTTTCTTTTTGCGTGGCAAAATCAAAAACATACAAGTTTCCTCCCCGCTCATAACCGACCTTAGTACCGTCGGGCGATATTTCGGCGGTCTGTGCATCTTTTGCCACCAGTTTAAGTGACTTGTCTTTTACAGAATAAAAATAGAAATCGGATATGCCCGATCTCCTCCATACAGGCCTGAAATTAGTCTGGAACAAAATATATTTTGAATCCTTTGACCACTGAAAAGAGGTATATTCAAAAGCCTTATCCTGACCGGGGAAGTTAACACCTTCAGCCTTGAATATAAGCTCATCACTCTGGCTTTTGGGGTTATATGATCTTATCTCAGGAGTTTCGGAATCACTTGAGATATATGAAAACCTATCACCCCCATCAATCCAGTTTACACTTTGAGGTCCACTGCCTCCTGATAGTTTACTTCCGGAAAATAAGGCTTCTTTCAGGTCTTTGTACTCTTCCTTCTCCTGTGCCGGGCTAAATCCATAGCCAAAACACATCAAAATGGCGAGCACCACGTATAGCTTGTGTTTTATCATAGTTATTGTAAGATTTTAAAATTTGACGCTTAAAAGTAAGATATTTTTCGTGTCTGTAGAAACAAAAAAGGGAGAGCGGTTTGACGGCTCTCCCTTTTACACGATAATTCTATTTTTTATCCGATCTCAGATATCATTTGGGTTAAAATAATGACTCCTTCTTTAAGATACTGGTCTTCAATATTGACATCGTCAGTATTACCCTCACTTTCCTTTTTGATACTGGTTCCAGACAGGCTCACACGCTTGGCTTCACGTTTCTCAGCCTCTTCAATCTCTTTTCTTCTTTTTTCTTCATTCAGAGAAATTTGAGTCTTGGCAAGGTTCAGTTTAAGCTCTTTGGTATCTTCCACCAAAGCTTTTAGCTCCGGACTGGTCTCAAGTCTCCTGGAATATTGATCGTTGAGCCTAAGTACCAACTGGGGAGACACCTCCTGACTAACGTTGAAAGTTGTGCTGTTGATCTGGTCCCACGGCAGGGCACTTTTGCTTGCACTTTCTCCAAATTCATCAGCATCAAAAGCTGAAGGCAGGTTCACGTCAGGGCTAACACCCAAGTGCTGCGTACTACTTCCTGTAACTCTGTAGAATTTTTGAAGTGTTAATTTCAACTGGCCCACTTCCTCGCCCTCCGGTACTTGTAAATATCTGCCCAGGTCGATCACGCTTTGTACAGTACCTTTTCCAAAAGTTGGCTCTCCAATTACCACTCCACGGTGATAGTCCTGAATAGCCGCGGCAAAAATCTCAGATGCAGATGCACTAAACCTGTTGATCATAACTGCCATAGGGCCATTATAAATGATCTCAGGGTCTTCATCCTCGCCTACTTCCACTTTATTGGTTGAGGTACGCACCTGCACTACAGGCCCGTTTTTAATAAACAAACCGGTAAGATCAATAGCCTCAGCCAGTGAGCCGCCACCGTTGTTTCTAAGGTCCATCATCAGCCCATCAATACCTTTGCTTTCCAATTCCTTTACCAGTCGCTTCACATCACGTGTTGTACTTGTATAATTGGGGTCACCTTGCTGGTAGGCTTCAAAATCCATATAGAAGCTTGGAAGTGTAATCACACCGATTTTGTATTCCTTTCCGTTTTTCTTCAAAGGGATAATCTCAGCCTTTGCCTGCATATCTTCAAGTTTGATTTTATCGCGCACAAGGGTAATTACCTGAGTAGGTCCATTTACGCCAGTCTCCGCAGGAAGTATCTCCAGTCTTACTGTTGTGCCTTTTGGCCCTTTGATAAGTTGCACGACATCGTCTATTCGCCAACCGATCACATCTACCATTTCACCATCTTCTCCTTGTGCCACACCGGTGATCCTGTCGTTTTCATGGAGCAGATCGCTCTTTTCAGCAGGACCGCCGGGAAGTATCTGCACCACTTTGGTAAAATCAGTCTCTGTTTGTAATCTTGCTCCAATACCCTCCAGCGAAAGGCTCATATTCTGTTTAAAACGATCAGAAGTCCTTGGTGAAAAATAGTTGGTATGAGGATCAAAAGCCTCAGCTACTGCGTTCATGAACACTTCAAATACATCTTCCGAACGATGTTGCTGAGCTGCTTTACTAAACCTTTCGTAGCGCTTTTTAATGGTCTCCTTAATTCCTTCATTATCCTTGCCATTCAATTTTAATGACAAAGCCTGGCTTTTTACCATTTTCCTCCAAAGTTCATCGAGTTCCTTTTCTGTAGTGGGCCAGGCTCCTTTAGAGCGGTCAGTGTTGTAATATTCATCCACTGTGTAGTCAAAATCCATTCCAACCAGACTGTCCAGTACAAAAGTCATCCGATTGTCGAAACGCTCCTTAAACACATTGTAGATCTCATATGCAAAGTTGACATTCCCTGCTTCCAGGTAATCGTCAACTTTGGTTCTGTATTTTTCAAATTTCTCAATATCCGACTTAAGGAAATAGGATTTATTATTGTCCAGAGTCTCTATATAATCCGTCAGTATTACTGATGACAGAGAGTCGTTGAGTTTTATTTTTTTATAGTGATAGGTATCAAGAATTTGGGCTATGAGCTTGGCTTCATTGCCATAAAATGATTTAGGGGCGATTTCAGTAGAATCATTCAATGATGTATTGAAATCAAGAACTGAATTGGAGCTGTAGGTGATAAAACTTAAAAGTACCAGGATTGGTGCTACGAGTATCGCGATCTTCTTCATGCTTCTCTTCTTCTTTTTCGGTATTAAATATTTTGATGTATAACGAATATACAACTAAAAGGGTGCCAGATGTTTTAAAAAGTTATGTACTTGTTACAACGACCGTTATGATCAATAAGTCTTCAACAGTCAATTATAATTAAAAATTCGCTAATGGCTATCCTGCTTTTTCAAAGTCAAATTCGTCAAGAAAGCTTTTTGCCTGCTCCACAGTCTGGAAGGTGTAGCTTTTTCTTTCACCAGACGAGCCATGGATTTCTACCTTCACTACACTAACCAGAGCATTTCTCTTGAACTGTGTCTTCTCAGGTTTGAAATTCTCGTAACTTTCCTCCTTGGCAATATGGAACTGAGTAGCCCTTACGGAGCCGCAATACTGACATTCGTAGTGCTTGATAAGCTCTCCTTCTTTGGTTTCGGTGGGAGGCTCTATAATTTCCTCACGCACAACCTTGAGGGTATAGAAACCACAATTGCCGCACTGAAGCGCCTCAAGGTGTCCGGGATATTTTTCTATTTGGGTATAACCGGTATCTTCATCAATCCACACATCGTAATCAACTGAGAAAACGTTCTCCTCAGCTTTCATACCTTCATCAAGGTGGACGTCTTCCTCATCTTCACTTAACAATCGCATCCTGTTGCCAGTCTCGGGGTTTATACGCGGAGTGTATCTCCACTTTCTCAATTTCTTGGTCAGTTTGGTAGGATAATAATACTCCAGGACAAGGGCAGCAATATACCCCACAAGGGTACCACCAGCTATAGAGATAAACAACCTTACAAAAAACCAAACCGGATCAAAAGTAAGGGAACCTTTGCCATAAGTATTGATAAGCATGGCGACAGCTATGGCAATACAGATAAAACTTATCTTGTAGGTCTTGATCTCATTATTTCGAATGTAATCGTATTTTTCTTTGAAACCGCTGATTGCAGAAATGCGGAACTGGTGGTAAATAAAAATAATAATGGATAATACAAAAAAGACAATCGCTCCAATTATCATTAATAGATGCCACGTTGTAAGAAAGCCACCTGTCGTAGATTCTTCCATAGTCACTTTTTAATTTTGTTAGTTTTACAATTCTTAAATATAATTAAATAGTTGGTAATCCCCTTTCATAAACAACCTAATTAAATACCGCCATGGGAATTAATAATGGAGCATTACCCTATCCTAATCCCAGCATGCTAATCGACCAGAGAGCCTCACAACCCTGCTTGCATTACGCCTTCAGCTTATGGGTTCGCAAAAAAACATTACCTACAATCATCTAAATAACCAAATCAACTAATACAGTTTAAACCCAAGGTAATCAATAACTTAAGAAATTTTAACTCAAATTAAGCATCACTATACTGATTAAAAAATATGTGTAATTTTACACAATATATTTTTTCAAAAACTTGATTAAAATAACATAAATAGCTATAATTACGTTATAGATAAGTGCAAAAATACACAATCAAAATGAGCGAGTTTGAAAAGAAGAAACTAGACGAACAGTTTTCAAGTTTCGCCAGGCGAAATTTTGAAAAACCAAAAAGATGCAAAAACCTGGAGCAAATCAGGTTCTATGTTAAAGAGTTATCTGCTGAGGTTGAAAACTTCAAACAGCGGTTCAATTACGTACCCAACTCAGCATATACGCTTTTGGCCCAGTATAATTCGATGCAGAATAGTATGCTATATGCCGATTTTAAAAATTCATACTAAAAAAGGAGGCTTTATATGGGTAACTTGAGGTTCGTGCCCTCCCCTATTCCTTTTAGATATAATTTTGTCTATAGTGCCACTGCCAATCAGTCCGGCCGGATGCAATACCATAAGATCAAGCCGGGACAAAGCAAAGAGCGCATTAGCCGGACTGAATTTATCGATGTATTTAATAATGCCAACATACTCGCCGTGCGTCCCCTGCAGGCCACTTCCTCTCCCGTTTTTCAACTGGAGTTCTATATTTAGCACACTTTCCGTACTTACAGCTTTGTCATTGATCATTCACTACGGCCCGTTGGTCTAAATGCACCCATCAGGAGCTATCTTTTGACTGTTGTACCCGTAAAATTCATTGGTTCAACTAACACAATCAATGACAACACTTTTCTATCGCTTCATCTCATTAAACCTCTGGGCACTCCTGCCTGCTTATTGGCAAAAGCAGGTATCCAGGGCCTACTCCAGGATTTATAACAAGGCTTTCACCAGGCATATCATAAAACCCTACTGCCGGCTCAATGGCCTGGACAGCAATTACCTTAGCATGTTTCGGCCCGAAAGCGGGGATAATAACTACAGGAGTTTTCAAGACTTTTTTACCAGAAAATATATAGTGCCCCCACAAATCAACTCACGATACGTATGGCCATGTGAAGGATTACTTTGTGATACCGGGGAGGTAAGTCAGATGCCGGAGATTAATGTGAAGGGAGACAGAAGACATATAAGGACTATTTTCGGAAGTTACGGGGCGGAGATCCCCGGTGATTACCACTTCACCAATGTGTTTCTCCATAACAACAACTACCACCGCATCCATTCGCCTGTCAACGGCAGAGCCATAAGCAGTGAGCGAATTTCCGGGGAGCTGGTTCTCCTCAGGCCCTGGGTTTACAAAACTGATCCATCCCTGCCTGCTATGCGCAATGAACGTGTCAATGTTATGCTTATGGATGATGACAACCGCCCCTGGTACCTCTCCATAGTGGGAGGCCCGGCGGTGGGCACCATCGTTCTCAATAAAGGTTTTACAGCCGGAGCCCGCTTCTCCATTGGGGATGAAATAGGGATGTTTCTACTTGGATCAACCTGCTGCATGGCCGCCCCTGTTAAAAGTGGTACAACCAGGGGGTCACAGGTATGGATGGGGTCACCTTATCTGGAATTATAATTTATTGAAGGCTGGGCAGTCGCACTTCAAAACATGTGCCTTTATTGACCTCAGAGGTACATTTTATACTTCCGCTTAACTTGAGTAAAGTTTCTTTAACAATGTAAAGCCCAAGCCCTGAACCTGTTTTCACATCAGTAGCCCGGTAGAACATATTGAATATATTATCGAAGTGTTCTTCTGCGATTCCAATGCCATTGTCCTCAACGGAAATTACCACTTCATTACCCTCCTGGATTATGGTGACTTCAATGTGGCTTTCTTCTTTGCTCAAATCGCTGTAGCGAATAGCATTGGAGACAAGATTGTTAAGGATTATAAATATTCTGTAGCGGTCGGAATAGAAGTTGTCGATGGGGTCGATATTGACGATTTTCTTTATCTTTTGATCATCCGGCAAAAATTCAAAGTTATGCAGAACCTCTATCATCAGGTGGTTAAAATTCACCTTTTCCACTTTCACCTCTGTCCTGGTATTTCTCGAGTACTCTACCAGGTCGTTAACAAAATCCGTCAACTTCTCCACGGCCATTTTAATCCGCTCAAGATAGTAGTTGGGGTCAGTATCCTTGTCTACCTCCATTAAGTTTACAAGCCCCTTTATTGACAGCAACGGAGCTTTAAGATCATGGGAGGCACTGTACACAAACGCATCAAGGGCTTCGTTGAGATTCTTTAATTCTTCATTGTTTTTCAAAAGCTGGCTCTCTACAGCCTTCCTTTCGGTGATATCTCTCCCTGTTGCAACTATAACATCACGACCGAAGTATTTCCCTTTCCTTAAAACAAGCTCCTTAAGAAAAATGGTCTGATCTTTCTTTATACTCCACCACTCTATAGACTGCGCATCACCTCCTTCCCAGACAATCCTGGTCTTATTGACCACCTCTTCAATATCATTCATATCAGGAGCTGAAAACAACGCCGGAGTATTGCCAATGACTTCCTCCTTGGCATACCCATACTTATCCACCACTGCCTGATTAACGTCTATAAACACTCCGTTCTCATCGTGTATATAGATCAGGTCAGTACTATTGTCAAATAAATCTTTGAATGTTTGGTCTGCTCCTGAAGAGTTACTACGGTTGGCCAAAGCCTTTAACCGCCTGACCTCAGCCTTCAGGCGTTCAATTTCCTCCGACATTTAAAATCATGAATATTCTATAATTTAATAATTTCTGAATGAAACAGAAATTATTACTTAAGAATAGATTTTAAATCGGCCGGGGAATAATTGATAGATTTGATGGTTTTGTTGTCTGAGGTTCGGAACACCAGATATTTACCGTCTATTTTTTTGTAATAGCACTCGGTGTCCTTCTCCGTTTTGTAGTATTCTACAGTTGCCTTGGCTTCTTCTTCATTGTCACAGGCTTTGCTCATATTTGAGCGCTGTACCTCGTCAAAAAGCGCTTTAAATTTCTCTCCAAGGCCAAACTCCAGCACAGCCCCTGAAAGCACATATTGTATGTCGCACAGCGCATCAGCAATCTCTACGATATCCTTGTCTTTAATGGCCTCTTCAAGCTCTTTCAACTCTTCTGCAATCAGTGAAACCCTCAAAGCACATCTCTTTTCATCAGGAATAGTTGGGTTATCCAATATTGGGTGTTGAAATGTTTTGTGGAACTCGGCTACCTGCAAAAGAGAATCTGGCTGTTTCATGTGTATCTGTTTTATTTTCAATATCTTCGACGCGCGTGTTTACTTCCCAATACCATGGTGACCACACACTAAATCAGTGCAATTTTAAACATTAAATTGTAGCCGAAAAAGAAAAACCCATGATAAACATGGGCTTCTGTTTCCTACCTAAGATGACATCACTATATCATTCGGTGACATATGTTTCTATAATTCCTCCAGTCAAACGCATTAAGCTCACCTTAGAATCAATCACGTTATACAGTGATTGCAGTTCCTGAATGGCGGCAGTTAAATTATCATTTTGTACGGTTCTGTAGTCAAATGAATTTATGGTACCATTTTTAAATTTCTCTTCAGAAATTCTCAGGTTCGTTTCTGTGGCCTGTTTCCTTCTGTCACTGATCCTGTATAGCCTGGTTCTAATTTCATATTCATCATGCGCCTTGGCAAGGTCCCTGTAGAGGGAGTTTTTGAGCCTTTCAGTTCTGATATTCTCAATATCTTCGTTAATAAGTGCGTTTTCAATAGCCCTGTTTATTTTTCCGCCATTAAACAAGGTAAATGAAAGTGTGAAGTTGGCAAAATAGGTATCAGTGATCGCATTTAACGGATCAGCAGGCCCGGGAGAACTGGTACCGTCATCAGAAGGAAAGCTTGCATTGCTAAGGTCAACCCTGCTGCGGTTATGTGAGTACCCGGCATTGAAGCTTAACTGCGGGTAGCGATCGGCTCTCCTTATAGCTACATCGTAGTCAAGTATACGTTGGGCTATAAACTGCTTCTTTAAGTCTACGTTCTCAGCATTCAACTTGGCCATCAGGTCGGCCATTTCGTAGGTTTCGATATCAACTTCCAGTTCGTCTGTTAATACGTACATTTTATCCACGTCCTGTTCCGCCAAAAGTACGTTCAAGTCTCTGACTGCATTTCTGTAGCTAAGTTCCTGATTGATAAAATTGGTTGAATCGGTCAGATAATTAGCTTCTTCAAGCAACAGGTCTGTACTCACTGCACTTCCTATATCGGATTTGATTTTAGTGTACTCATACTTATCTCCGCTTAAGGTCAACTGCTTCTGAAACTCATCCAAACGCTCTCTTTCCAGTACCGCTTTGTAATATCCTAAAATTATCGACTGAATCGTATTAGCTATCACAATGTCCGCATTGCCCTTCGACTGTGCCTGAAGCTGCTCCAGCCGGTGCTTACTCATGTTGATCTTAAAACCATTGAATAAGGTCCAGTCCAGGTTAACCGAGGGGTTCAGACTGTTGGAAATGGTCTGATCCTGCAATTGGAATGGACTGGCGGTCTTCACATTATCAGTCAATGAATTGTTTTGATTGAGGTTCAGTGTAACCGTGGGATACCGCCCCGCTTCTCCCCAACTGTTGTTATTCTCTGCAATTTCTACATTCCTGTTTTCAATTTTGATGTCATAGTTTCTCTCCAGTCCTAATTGTATGGCATCGGAAAGTGATAGTTCTTCCTGGCCTGCAGCTTTGGTTAAAGCTATCAAAACCATAAAAAGTATTAAACAGTTATATTTCATTCTTACCAAAATTTTAAAGGGATTATCAGGCCGATTCTTTATACTTTTCTAACCTCTGCTCATCTATAAGCACTCTCTCTACATCTTCACGGGTAGGCTTGTCTCCTGTCCACAGCCACTTCGCATACCTTCTTACATCATTAAACACAAGTATGATAACCGGGAAAAACAGAAGTATTATAAATGTACCTATCAGTACACCATAAGCTACCGCAATAGCCATAGGAATTAAAAACTGAGCCTGAAAACTTTTCTCTACGATCAAAGGCCATAATCCAAGTACAGTGGTAATTGAGGTTAACATAATGGCCCTGAACCTGGCAATACCGGCGTTATAGGCGGCCTGATATACTGACTGTCCTTCATCCTTAACCAGAGAATTGTATTTGGCAAGGAATACAACAGCATCGTTGATAATAACCCCTGAAAGCGCGATCATACCCCACGCACTCAGCAATGATACAGGATGCCCCTCTATACCGTGCCCTATAGATGCTCCAATCCATCCCAAGGGTATCATTAAAATGATCATTACAGCCTGATAAAACGACCTGAACGTAATCATGATAATGAAAAATATCAGCAAAAAGGCTCCACCGAAAAATAAACCTATCTCCTGCCCTGCCCTTGCACTCTCCTTGGCCTGTCCTCCATAATCAACTTTTACTGTAGGGAATTTCGCCTGTAGCTGCGGAATGATTTCATTTTGTACTTTATTCTGAATAGGTGGCACTTCGGCAAAAGGGTCTACAAGATCGGCCTCTACCGTTACCGCCCTGTTGCTGTTAAAATGACGAATGCCAGAAATACCACGTTCTACTTGGTACTCCGACAACTGGGAAAGCGGATATTGCTCACCGTTGGGCGTTTTCACCTTCATGTCCTCAAGCTGACCTATGTTGAGACGCCCGGAACTGGGATACCTCACCCATACCCTGACCTCGTCATCCCCTTTTTGGAGCCGTTGAACCTCTTCTCCAAAAAAGCCTTGTCTTATCTGCTTGGTTATGTCATTATGGGTCAGCCCTAAGAAATATGCCTCGGGGGTGAGATCAAAGAGCATTTCACGCCTGCCTATGGCCACATTATCCTCTATGTCTTTCAGGTCTGTAATTTTACCTAATTCCGCTTTCAGATATTCCTTGGCTTCACGCAACTCATTATAGTTCTTACCCAGCAGCTTCACAGATACCGGCTTGCCCCATCGGTTGCCACCACCTATATTATACTTTTCTGCTTCGGGAACGGGTCCTATTTTTTTCTCTATCCTGTTGATCAGGTCGAAGCTGTTAATCCCATAGTCGTCCAACTCCTTATAAAATACATTGATATTACCCGCATGAGACCCTGACTCTGAACCGTCACTGGTATTGCCTACAGAACCAAATGTATAGTTAACAATATCATCCTCTGTCTCAAGGTCAGCTTTTAAGTCCTCATTTACTTCCCAGACGGCATTGTCAAACCTTTCCAGATAAGCTTCTACCTTGGCTTCTCGCTCACCGGGTTTGAATGCTATGTTTATATTAAAGCTGTTAAATGGGATTTGAGGAAAAAAAGTTGATTTAATAAAACCTCCCTGAAACAATCCGGCTGTAATCAAAAACAAAGACATGAGAATACAAACAGAAATAAACCTGTATTTCATGGTATATTTCAACGCATTACCATAGAGTTTGAACCTCATAAAGTCAATGCCTTTATTGATAAAGCTTCTGATCTTGTAACTTCGGGTATCCTCTTTCTTAACACTAAGTACACTCTTGCTGGCAAGGTGTGCGGGAAGAACAAAAAATGCTTCAATCAGTGAGAAACCGAGACTAAAAATAACCACGAAGGCCATATCCCTGAGAAACTCAAACCCACCTGTGAGCAGTAGCAGCGGCAAAAAAGCCACTATGGTAGTAGTTACCGAGGTAAAAACTGCCGGCACAACCTCCATAGTACCCTGGACTGCGGCTTTTATCGGGTTCTTTGTTCTTTCAAAGTGAGAATATATATTTTCTGCAATTACAATCCCATCATCCACCAGAATACCGATAACCAGGATCATACCGAAGAGGGATATCATATTGATAGTAAGGCCAACGAAAGAGCCCAAAATGAACATACCGAGGAATGACGATGGTATACCCCAGGCTACCCAAAAAGAAAGCCTCAAGCTCAGGAAGGTACCTAATGCCACTAATACCAGCAGCAAACCTACGACACCATTGCTAGTCAATAGCTCCAAGCGCTGGTTTAGCATCGTCATAAAATCCCACGTCAGGTCAAGCTGCACACCGGAATGGGTTGCATTAAAGTTTTCAACATAAGGTGTCACAAACTCAGATATCTGCTGTAAGTCTTCCTCTTCAAGCTTGCTCACCTGGATAAAAACAGCTCGTTTACCATTTAGCAAGGCTTTGTTGGGCTGGTCGGCGTACTGCTCTTTTATACGAGCTACATCTTTAAGCAGCAGGTTGCTTCCATCAGGATTAGAGCGGATTATGATTTCGGCAATGAGTGAAGCATCCGTTTCCTTGGCCTTAGATCTGATCAGGATCTCTTCAGTTTCGGCCTTGATAGACCCTGCAGAGATGTCCCTGTTGTTCTGGCGCACGGCAGTGGCCACCTGGTCAAAAGTCAACCCAAAGCGGCTTAAATCCTGCTCTGAAACTTCAATAGATATTTCCCTTTCCGGAAGTCCACTGACACTAACCTGCGAAATAACCCCGGATGCCAATAAGTCGTCTTTGATATCTTCGGCATACTGTTCTAGTACCCGAAGGTTTACATCCCCAGTCAATGCCAGCCATTGCGCCACCGATTGTTGCCTTTGCTTGTAAATAATAGGCTTCTCTGCACTTACAGGGAAAGAGTTAATACCGTCTACAGCATTTTTAACATCTGTATAGACTTCATCGATATCATAATTCTCAAGTGTTAGAATATTGATGCTGGCAGAGTTTTCCGATGAAGTGGAAGACACCTCATCTATACCGGCAATACTGGTCAAAGCCTCTTCGATCTTCAGCGTCACACCTTCTTCCATCTCCTCCGGAGAGGCTCCGGGGTATGCTACCTGAATGATGATATTTTTATCCTTCTGCGTAGGAAAAAACGACTTTTTTGTGCCCAGCAAAGTGGCCAGACCCGCAAGTAATGTGATAGCAATTACTATATTGGCCAGTATAGGGTATTTAACAAAATACTCTATTAAATTCTGTATACCTTTTACCATTGAGTTTAATTTTTAACCAGTTTGCTATCAGAGCCTTTCTTTTTCTCGAGGTCAATATCCTTTTCTTCTTTCAGCTTGTAGGCTCTCATGTTATTATGAGCATTGATCAGTGGCTCCACCACCAGGTCCGATTGCTCTTCAAGGCCCGAGAATATGGCAGTCTCAGCATTCAGTTTATGAATATTGATTTGCTTCACATTCAGGGTACTATCGTTCAGTACAAAAACTTCGTTGCCGTTAAAAATAGCACTGCGAGGTATGATCATACCATTGTCTATCATTTTGCCAGGAATAACGGTCTTTAGATACTCCCCGTCATACATTCTGGTCTTTCCAGGATTAATGCTGATAAACACATCTATGGACTGGGTTTGCTGATTAACAAATTCACCTATACGGGAAACTTTTCCGGTCCACTCTTGTCCGCTTTCTGAAGTAACAGTAGCCGGAGACCCTATTTCTATCCAGTCGATATCAGAGGTTGCCACATCAACGCGTAGTTCCAGCTTATCTGATCTTAACAATTTACCTATGTTATTTCCAGGGTTTACAAAAGACCCTGATTGTAGATTAACTACTGAAATTGTACCGTTAAATGGCGCATAAAACCTGTATTTTCTAAGATTGGCCTCTGCGCTCTTGATGCTGTAAAAAGAACTGAAGATATTTTTTGTAGCCAGAAAAGTCTTCTCCTTATTGCTCTTATACTCAGGCAAGGCCGGTAAAGGTTCGTTTAGATTAATTGAACTGAAGTAGCTCTCCCAGGCACTATAATTATCACTGAAGTCTATTTTCAGGTCAGGTAGTATAGCTGCAAGATCTTTAAGAAAGGTGCTTTTTTGAGACTGCAGGTCTAACCGGGTTTCCGTGTCATCAATTTTGTATAAAAGTGTTCCTTTATTGAAGCTTTGTCCTTCTTTTAAAGGTACCGCACCGGCCGACATCCTCCCGGATACCTCTGCGATCATGTCGAGCGACTCGGCTGTACGCACCCTTCCAAAAGCTACAATCTCAGTTTGTATGGGCTTGTACGAAACAGGTTCGGTCTTAACATATTTTTTCACCTCTACTGGTGGTTCGACCTTGGGGGGCTCTTTCATGCTCCCTAAAATCCCACTTAAGAAAAAAGACCCGATAAGTATAATTAAACCTATCGCAACAATAACAACTTGCCGTAATTTCATAATTATTTAAATAAACCTAACAATAGAGACTGATATAATACCTTTTAGTTTCATTACGGACGCAAAAAATGCTGAACCCTCCTTTTTTATTACTTAAACGGACAAAAAAGATGGTGAACGAACTAACCGGCTACACACTTGTTGCACACATGTTGCATTTGAATTACCCAGATGGTCAAATATAACCATGCTCTACCTGATATAGTCAGTGGCATGAAATAAATCTTCCCCATTTCAATAAAGGTTTATGAAAGGCAATTTGATAAACCTGATTTTCTATATTTGCAGCCTGTATATCACCAATTTTTCAATAAATAATAGCAATGACAGATTTTGTAGCTGAACTTAAATGGAGAGGCATGATCCACGACATAATGCCTGGCGCTGAAGACCAACTAAAAAAAGAAATGACTTCCGCTTATATTGGCTTCGACCCTACCGCCGATTCGCTACATATTGGAAACCTGGTTCAGATCATGACTTTGGTGCACTTTCAAAAAGCAGGGCATAAACCTTATGCCCTGGTAGGCGGTGCTACCGGTATGGTGGGTGATCCTTCGGGAAAATCTGCGGAGCGAAACCTGCTTTCCGAAGACATACTGAACCATAACCTCGCATGTGTTAAGGCCCAACTGGAAAAATTCCTGGATTTCGACAGCGGCGAAAACTCAGCAGAAGTAGTGAATAACTATGACTGGTTCAAAGATTTCAAGTTCCTGGACTTTATCCGTGATGTAGGTAAGCACATTACCATTAATTATATGATGTCTAAAGATTCTGTGAAAAACAGACTGGAAGGAGGTTTATCTTTTACTGAGTTTAGCTACCAACTGGTGCAGGGCTATGATTTTTACTGGTTATACTCCAATAAAAACTGCAAGCTGCAACTTGGAGGCTCTGATCAATGGGGCAATATCGTTACAGGGACCGAGCTCATCCGAAGAAAAGCTCAGGGTGAGGCTTACGCTATTACAACACCTTTAATTAAGAAGGCCGATGGCACAAAATTCGGAAAGACGGAAGAAGGAACCGTATGGCTGGACCGTGAGAAAACTTCGCCTTACAAATTCTACCAGTAC
The DNA here is from genome assembly GCF_009711405.1 of Fulvivirga kasyanovii. Lineage (GTDB taxonomy): Bacteria > Bacteroidota > Bacteroidia > Cytophagales > Cyclobacteriaceae > Fulvivirga > Fulvivirga kasyanovii. Next base: position 67,602 of record NZ_SMLW01000679.1, read on the forward strand.
TGGCTGAATGCCTCTGACGAAGATGCGGCTAACTTTATCAGGATATTTACGCTTTTTGATCAGGAACACATTGAAGCTATAGAAAAAGAACATGCCGAGGCTCCTCACCTGAGAAAGCTCCAGCAGGCACTTGCCAAAGATATAACGGTAAGGGTACATTCTGAGGAAGACTATGAAATGGCTGTAAAGGCTTCTGAGATCTTATTCGGAAAGTCTACCACAGAAGATCTGGCATCATTAAATGAGCAAACTTTGCTTTCTGTATTTGAAGGGGTACCTCAAACAGAAATAAGCAGGGAGGCTTTCCAGCAGACTGCCAATGTGACTGACCTTCTTTCAGAAAACACCAATGGGATAATCTTTGCCTCTAAAGGTGAAGCCCGAAAGATGATCAAAGGTGGTGGGGTAAGTATCAATAAAGCCAAAGTGAACGATCCCAATGATGCCGTTAACTTTGAATTGCTACAGGGCAAGTATCTTCTGGCTCAGAAAGGCAAAAAGAATTACTACCTTATCCATGTAGTATAATAATATAAAGAAGTGGGTACATACCTCCTACCCACTTCTTCTTTCTTCTTAATTAAAGAATGGCCAAAGTGGCATTATCCACATTCTCTCCATAGGTTTCTTTGTAGTGTATTTTGCGTTCTATAGCTTCTATTACCGCTTTACAAAAATCCACTCCATATTCAGTAGACATCAAATTTAAGGTTCCCGGACTAAAAACATTAACTTCCATAAGCTTGTCTCCTACGATATCTATACCAATCAGGAACATACCGTCCTGGATCAACTTTGGCCTTAATGCATCGGCCAATTTGAGCATAGCCTCGTCTACCTTGGCTTTTTCAGGATGCCCTCCGGCATGAATATTACTCCTTATATCGCCATTAGAATTCACACGCCTGATGGCAGCATACTTTCCATCCACCTTCAGCGGCTCCCCATTCATCAGGAACATCCGGGTATCCCCATCTTTGGCTTTAGGCAAGTACTCCTGAGCAATTATATACCCGTCCCGGCTTATCGCCTCTATGATCTGCTTGAGGTTTTTCTTTGTTTTCTCTTCAACCAGAAAAACATTTTTACCCCCTGAGCCTTGCAGAGGTTTCAGGATCATCCTGTTCTTCTGTTCTTTGAAGAACTCCTCTATTTCATTTTGATCCCGGGTAATTACGGTTTTAGGCCTGATAATCTCGGGGAAGTGCTGAAAATACATTTTATTAATAGAGTTGGGCAATGTCACCGGATGATTAAGTACAAGCACACCGTTCTTCATGGCTATTTGTCCAAATACATAAGGAGAATTTTGTGCCCATGTACGATCATTCTGATCATCGGAAGGGTCGTTACGGATAAACAGCACGTCCAGGTCATCCGAAGTAATATTCACCGGCTCAGACTCTTGCAGCACCTTCAAGAAGACGTCGGAGGACTTATATTTGGTATCCTTCACTGTATGCGCCTGGGCACTCATGCGGCCATCTGTTGTATATGCCAGCTCCCCTGCTCCTATTAAATATATTTTATGACCCATTCTATGGGCAGTTAAAGCCAGATGAACGGTAGTATAATCCGACTTTTCAGTTTTTATATCATTAATTATAAATGCGAGATTCATATTCGTTTTTAGTTATACTATGGGTTAGTAATTCTAGTGGTGTAAGTCCTTTACGAACTTTATCAATTCTTTCTTTTACACTTTCTTTTTCCAGCATTGGAGGCAAAAAAGGTTCGTTAAGCACATTTCTATGAACGAGTTCCTCTATCAGGTCAACATGTTTGAGATCAAACTTCCCGATATAAAGGGTTTTGAGCCTGCCGCCTTTTTTCAGGAACTCAAGCAACTGCTCCAAACCTCTCAGATAAACAGAATCTTTAGTAAAACCGCCGCCTCTGAATATTCTGGTAGTAATATCAAACGCCGTATGCTTAGTGAACTTTAGCTCTTCATGCAGGTAGTTGAAGGTTTCTATAAAATCTACATCCCTCACCATCATATCTGCGGCTATCACCCTTGCAGCAAGCAATCTTAATCTGCCTGCTGTCAATCCACCTGCCAGGTATTCGTTAAGCACGGCAAGACCTTCCTGCAATTGGTCATATCCGTCAAGGCCTGCATACATTTGCTGCAACGGTTGTCGCCGGCCATTGCAATACGTGAGAATATGTGTACCTACCTCATGCTGAATGAGTGCTTCAGCCCTGAAAGCGTCTATTTCCAAAGTATCACTAACCAGTAAATTACTTTTGGAAACCATCAGGCCTGAAATGTCATGTCTTATTTCCACGCCAATTTTTAATTCCGGGAATTGCCTGGCATAAATTCCCACCTCATCACATGCCAGAGAGGCAAACTCTTCGCTGTGCATGGGAACCTTTTCTCTCGTATCGTCCGGGGACGTTTCTTCCAGAATAGTTCTGGCCAGTTGCTTTGTGCTCTGGGGCACCTCACCGAACAGGCTCTGGCTTAAATGTCTGAAAGAATTCATTTGCCGCGCCTCCAGCATAGTAAGCTGTAGTTCAAGTTCCTTTCGTTTGTTTCTAAGCAGCAAAGTCAGCGTTGGATCATCTATCTGCTCCAGTTTTATATCGTATAATTTTCTCTTCTCAAGCTCCGGGTCCAATGGAATAAGCCTGTAGTTAAATGAAGGGACTTTCTTAAACTTGTCTTCTTTAAACTTTTCCCAGGCTGCCACATCATTTACCGGAGTGACCCTTAACAGAAAATTCATGCGTTCACTAACTTCAGCCAGCCTTCTGTCTGCAGAGCGTACAAGCTTGGTCAGCCTTGTTTTGCCCAACATCAGGTAATGGGAAAACTCATTACCAGCCTGTACCCTGATAAATTCAAATGCCGCTTTTTTCAATACCCGGGATATGCGAGACCTCAACTTTCTGTAGAGCAGGGCAAAATGCTCCTTATCTGCATCATGATAGATAGGCGGTATCTCCAGACCTATTAAAAGCCCCCCGACTTCCTTGGATTGTTCAATGGAAAGCAATGGAACTAAGCCCTCAGGGTGCCGCTCCTTTGTATCATGTGTCTCAACCGTTATTTGTGGATAATCAAAACGGATATCTTCAAGCCCCTCTGTCAGGGCTTTTGTAGTGGCTGGTGCCTTTTCACTGGGCGACAGCACCTTAAACACTTCATGATCTCCATCCTTACCAGGCCACATTTCGATAAGCAGGACAGCCTTATATTGAGCTGATATGGAATTGGCAACAGAAGACAGTAGTTCATGGATATCGATATCCTGCCTTACCAATATGTATGCGGCCTGCGTTCGCAGCAGCCCGGCCAAATAATGGTCTTTCCCCTCTTCCGGATATCGGTAAATACAGAGATAGGGCAACAACTGGTCTATCACTATTTTTCCATCATGAGGCAAATTCCTGTTTACACTTTTCCCTCTTTTCAATGATTTACATACTGATCGTATCAAAGACTGGTCAATCATGCCACTGGTATTTTTATTTTCGAAGCTGCTTCCTTCACCGGGTTTATGGAGGCTATTAAAAGCTCACGGATATGTTGAATTTTTCTGTCATCAGGCTCCCCTGTCCACTCATCCATGAAGAACTTCTTGAACTCTATGGCTATCGGGCAAATCCGGTCGCCATATCTCTGGTGGAGCCATTCACTAAAATATCCTCCTGCGAATTTGACGTTCTCCCTCACATCCAAATGCCTGCCTTCAAAATTGAACTCCCTGAAACCTGAGATCATAGTATCAATGACAGGAGCCCAACGTTCCCTGTTCATATTCGCTGTCCCCAGGTTCACCTCAGGGTTTTCTTCCGGGCTGGAGTATTTATCAACTCCTTCACGACGGTAGTTATAAGAATGTATATCGTAAATAACCAGCCAGTCATGTTCAAGGAATAACTCGTCAAAATATTCCTCCATTTGCTCATAGAATTTATCATACACACGTAGAGAATTATCTACGATTTGCTGGGGTAGGTCATTTGCCCAAACCTCAAGTCCCCAGGCATCAGAAGGCCTGAGATAAACGGCCTTCTCTCTGGGACGGTTAATGTCTACTTCAAACCTGGAACTATTGACTTTTATGGTGTTATCAGAGATATAGAGCCATTCTGTGGTGTATGGGTCTTCTTCTCTGAGCCGTTCTGCTTCCGATAAATTCAGGTACGGAAGTACCTCTGGTCTTATGTCGTGTCCATTGTGTATTGCACAAACTACAATGGGTGATTTTCCTTTTTGTATCTTTAGTTTTGCCATATTTAAAAACTTGCAAATGGCACACCAAAGCGAAAATAAGATCAAACGAAATTTCTGGGGAGACTCGAACTTTTTGCCTCTGTGTTTTACAGGCAGTTGTTAGTAGTAATAGACAAGAGCAATTGACAAATCACTTTGAAATAGCAATAGGCATAGCTTTATTTTGTTTTACTGGTAAGCTTTTTTTCCGACTCACTCATTCCACAGGTTTTATGCATGCCTTCAAAAAGAGGGAGCATAAAAAAAGCCTCACTCAAGGGGTGAAGCTTTTATGATTAGCATTAACTAATACCTTAATTTCCCAGCTCAAATAGCCTGTATCCTACTGACACCTGGAAAACCTGGTTTTTAGCCTCCGCTGATGAATCATCTGAGTCATTGATATCGGACAATCCTAAGTTATAGCGGGCATCCACGGTAAGGCCGAAGGGCAAATCCCATCCGGCCCCCAGACCCAGGCTTATTTCTGAGCCTTTGAGTTGATCTTTTACGTCTTCTTCAATACCATCATACACTTGCTCAGCAGATGCAAGGAAACCAAACTGGGGCCCAGCCTGCAGATTCAGTCCTCCAAGCAGGTACAATTTAGCCATCACAGGTATGTTGATATATGAATAATTAGATTCCAGTTCGCTTCCATTGATATCCAGTTTAGCACCTTGCTTTGAGAATATCACCTCAGGTTGTATGGCAAGCTTTGTAAATTTAAACGTTGCAAAGGCACCTGCATGATATCCCGTCTTCGCATCGGTATCAAAATCAGAGTTAAAATTGGCAAAGTTTAAACCTCCCTTTACTCCCAGTCTGAAAGCAGCCTGGGCATTAGATTCTGTAAAATAGCCAAATAGACAAATCGTTGTTAGTAGGAGTAGTTTTTTCATTTTGCATGTAATAGTTGATGAAATATTATAACAAAAGCCTCAATTTCTTGAGGCTTTTACTTCAAACGAATAGGAATCTCTTTATGTTATGCTGAATTACATAAATTTCCAACCTACAAAAAGCTGGAAAGTTCTGTTTTTAATTTCCGCATCTGTAGAAGAATCATCATTAATATCAGAAAGTCCGAGAACATATCTTGCTCCACCTACAAAGCCTAAAGGTAGTTCAACCTGACCACCAAAAGCTAAGCCCAAATCAGAGCCTTTAAGGCTGTCTTTTATGTCCTCATCATCTTGCTCAGCAGAGGCAAGAATCCCAAACTGAGGACCTGCATGCAAGCTTAAGATCTCAATAGGTTGGTATCTTAGCAAAATAGGAATTTCCAAATAGCTCAGATCCGTTTCCGTTGACCCAAATGTTCCCAGGTCAAATTCAGAACCTTTTGTAGAGTACAATATTTCAGGCTGCAAGCCCAGCTTATCTGAAAACATCAGAGAAGCAAAAGCTCCAAAGTGGAAGCCGGTCTTCCCATCAGGAGAAACAGAGAAACCATCGGCTTCAAA
>NZ_SMLW01000645.1:0-14256 GCF_009711405.1 Fulvivirga kasyanovii
AGTTATTTAACTATTTTCAAGGTGACCCTAACTAAAAATCCTTTGCAGAAAAGTGGCGAATTGGAGAATGCACTGTGACAATGCGGCGGTTTTGTGAAACTAAAAAAGAGAATAAAAATGTTATCTTTGAAATAAAGGGCAAACTATGGCAACCATATCAGATATAAAATCAACTCTCCATAAATATATTGTGGAGACAGAGGACATAGAGGTTTTAAACCATGTAAAAGCTTATTTTAAATCACTGTTAAAAGATAAAGGGAAGATCATAGGTTATACTTCAGATGGTCGTCCTCTTACTATTGATGTTTACAAAAGCGATATTGATGAAGCCCGTAATCAGATAAAAGAGGGGAAATCTATTAGTCAGGAGGATTTAGAAAAAGAGTCGAAAAATTGGTAGCTAAGAAGCGATTAAAAAAGGTAGTGTGGTCGTTGAAAGCCAGTGAATCTTTAGAACAAATTTATAAGCACATCAGGGAAGAATCCTCTACAGCAGCTGAGAAAGTAAGATCTGAAATATTCAAGACCACAAAATCATTACCTTCCCACCCATACAGATACCAGCCAGATGAGTATTACCCTGAAAATGAAGGAAACATCAGAAGGTTTTTTCGCTGGAGCTATAGAATAATTTATGAAGTGAACGATGATAGCATAGATATTATTAACATTGTTCATACAAGCGAGCATCCCGATAAATTAGGAGAATAACGTATCGCACTCCTGACGTCTCGTGGCAGCCTGGGTTAATGTTTTTGATCGTACATTAAACCTCTCAAACCTTCCACATAAAAATATACCTTCACTTCGCTTTTACTTCAACTTAATCCTTGCAAGAATTGGAAAAAAATGATATTATTGATGTGATGCAACACTTTGGCCATAGCTACCATTATTCCCTTTCTGTCCTTAAATGCAAGTTTATCGGACTGCTGGCCAATCCCCTTAATTTACTAAACCTGCAACCCATTTTTGACTGTTAGTGGGACATACACTTTAAGAGCCTTTACTAAACCAGTTTAAAAATTATTGTAAAATGAGCATATATGTTTTGGCATAATTTGGCTGATTATCCGATTGGATAATTATGGCTGCTAAGGCATAAAACCTGCTTGCCTGTGCGAAGCTATTTTGCAGGGGAGCAGCTAAAATAAAACTATAAAATGAATAACAATTTTGTATTAGCAATACATGGAGGGGCGGGTACTATCCTAAAATCAAAGATGACTCCTGAAAAGGAAAATGCATATAAACAGGTGCTTGAAAATGCGCTGACAACAGGCTATGGAATACTGGAGAAGGGTGGAGCCAGTCTTGATGCGGTGGAGGCCGCAGTTATATTACTGGAAAACAGTGAATTGTTTAATGCAGGAAAGGGATCAGTATTCACCGCTGAGGGCACTCACGAAATGGAGGCCTCCATCATGTGTGGTAAAACACTCAATGCGGGTGCTGTTGCCGGTGTAAAGAAGATCAAGAACCCGGTGATATTAAGCAGGAAGGTTTTGGAGCAGCAGGACTATGTGTACCTTGCCGGAGAAGGAGCACATCTTTTCGCCAGAGAATCAGGGGTGGAGTGTGTGGACGAGGACTATTTCTATTCGGAGCAGCGTTATGAACAGTGGCAGGCTGTTAAAAACTCATCAAAAGTGATGCTTGACCACAGCGATGACCGGAAGTTCGGGACTGTTGGCGCTGTGGCATTGGATTTACATGGTAATCTGGCCGCTGCTACTTCCACCGGTGGGCTTACCAATAAAAAATACGGCAGGGTAGGCGACAGTTCGGTAATCGGGGCCGGCGTTTATGCCAACAATGATACCTGCGCAATTTCATGTACCGGGTACGGGGAATTTTTCCTGAGAGGGGTTGTAGCATATGATATTTCGTGCCTGATGGAGTACAAAGGCCTCTCACTACAGGCGGCTGCCGAGAAGGTGATCATGGAGAAGCAGGTAAGCCTTGGCGGGGAAGGAGGAGTGATCGGAGTTGACAAGACAGGAAATCACTGTCTGGTGTTCAACTCCGAAGGAATGTATCGAGGCGTTGTTGGAGCTGGGAATCAGGTGCCTGCCGTTTCCATATACCGTAATTAGAAAACCATGGCTACCCCCAGTTGAAAAATATGACGGGGGGTAGCAGTACCAGCATGGCCAGGATAAAGAACAGGATCATCAGGGGCAAAGCCCACTTAAACCACTTTTGATAAGGAATATTGGCAATGGTAAGCACACCCATAGTTACCCCACTCGTGGGTATGATCAGGTTTGACAGTCCGTCGCCCAGTTGAAAGGCCAATACAGCCGTCTGGCGTGATATGCCTAAAATATCGCTCAGAGGCGACATGATGGGCATGGTCAATGCTGCCTGGCCACTGCCTGAGGGCAGGAAGAAATTCAGGAAGCTTTGCATATAAAACATGAGCTGTACGGATACTGTACGCGGGTAATCTTCAACAGCCGAGGAAAGGTAAAACAGGATGGTGTCTATGATCTTTCCCTCCGAGGCAACGATGAGTATACCTTTTGCAATCGCTATTACAAAAGTTACTTTGATCATATCTGCTGCCCCACTTACAAAAGCATCGACCGTATCATTTACCGGCATGCGATAAACCAGCGCCGAGACTATGCCGAGCACAAAGAACAGCCCTGATATTTCATTGATATACCAGTCCCACTGGTTTACGCCTACGATCAGCAATACCAGCCCAAGCAGAAAGATGGCAACCACTATTTTGTGCCTTGTGGTGAAACTACCGGTCATGTTGTGCCCCTCTTTGTATTTAGACTTTTTGTCCAATTCATACATTGGGCTGGCCTCTGGCTTTTTCTCGATCTTTCGCGCGTAGACCATAAGAAATATTATAGCCGCAAGGGTGAAAACAGTCCAGACTACCAGGCGATATTCCCAACCGCTAAATGGAGCCAGCTCTGCGATGCCCTGGGCTATGCCCACGGTAAACGGATTGAGAAAAGCGCCAGCGAAACCCGCACCGGCACCAATGAAAGGAATACTGACTCCCACAATGGAATCATAGCCAAGGGCAAATGAAAGTGGTAGTGTGATAAGAATAAAAACAAGCACTTCTTCACTCATACCAAAGGTGGCCCCGGCAAGTGAAAACAGCATCATCAGTACCGGGATTACAAACTTTTTACTTTTTGGCCTTTTCCGGCTGAGCCTTACTACCGATTGAAGCCCTGCCTCAATAGCGCCTGTCTTGTTGATGATCCCAAACGAACCTGCTACAAAGAAAATAAAAACGATGATCTGGGCTGACGAAATAAAGCCCTGAATAGGGGCAAGGATAAATTCAAAAAAGCCTGCGGGGTTACTCTCGGTCTGATGGTAGCTGCCGGGTGTTACCAGTTCCCTGCCGTTGACCACCTGCCGGTCAAATTCCCCGGCGGGAATGAGATAGGTAAGGATGGTAAACACCAGCAAGATAAGCAGAAGTAGTATGAGCGTGTCCGGTAATTTTGTTTTCATGGGGCGTTTTTTTAGTATTGAGATTTTAGAATTGAGTATTGGGACGTACGATCTCCATATCGCTTTTTATTAAATTAAATAACGAGGATAAATTTAGTGATTATTAATTTTAAAAGGGACTTACCGGTTTAGTGAGAACCTGGAGCCGGGTAGCAGTATATCAACCTGTATGCTTTCTGCCCCCAGGAGCGTACCTGCCTGCTTTTTTGATTGTTCAGGATTGCTGAAAACGATAACCTGAGAGTCGCCTACCACTTCGGCAGAGTCCCCTTTTACAATTATGGCCGTTGATTCATCTATGCCTATGCCCAGCAGGTCGGCGTGTTCAATTACAGCGCTGAATAACCTGTTATGGCGGCTCCTTTTTACAAAATGCTGGTCTACAATGGCAGTTTCCAGAAGACCAAGTCCCTGTTTGAGTTCAATGTTATCAGATTCGATGTTCCTGAATGTAGCCTCATATTCCGGATGGCGCAATTCATTGCCTGTAATCATTTTTTTACTCATCACTGCAGCCCCTGCACTGGTGCCTGCGATTACGCTACCCTGTCTGTAAGCTTCTTTAATGGCGGACTCAATGGGAGTGTTCCCGACTATGTCCATAAACTTATTCTGGTCACCGCCGGCAATGTAGATCATGGATGCATGAGTGATCGAGTCCTGTTGAGCTTCCGTAATGGTGTCACCTTTATTGAAGTTCATGCCAACCACATTTTCAAGACCAAGAGTTGAGAACTGGATTTTGGCATAGTAAACTGCAGAGTCTGGTTCGGCGCTTGACATAGGCAGTATGATGCCATACCCGTTTTTGTCGATGCCTGAAATACCTACGAGTTTTCTGATCATCGATTCCGGTCGTTTTCCGCCGCCAATAATAAAAAGTTGTCCTTTGTTCGTGTTTGCAGCCTTATCAGCAGCCACTTTTTCGACAGGTTGATTGCAGGTGCAAAGGAGGAGAAGGATAGATAAGAAGTAAAGCTTTTGCATAATTTACAATTTAAGAAAAAATGAGGCTGTCTTTACACGAAAGACAAGCCTCAGATTTGAACGTACTAATATGAGGAACAAATTAGTTCGGTATAAAGAAAATGCCCCTTGGATCACTGAAATCAGAGCTTAGCGTTACCTTGTTTGCTCCGTTAAGATCAGCCATGTAGACATTTCCTGATTCTATTTCTGTCCAGTAGATTTTACCATTTTCGTTGTCAATGGCAATACCATAAGCCCGGTCAGTGGTTTCTGTAATGGTCTGGACTCCCGACCCGTCAAGGTTGGCACTCATGATGGTGCTGTTGTCCGCATTGTCAAAATATATTCTTTCATTTTGTTCATCTATTGCCAGTCCGTAACCATAGCCACCGGTGGCATAATCAATAATTCTGGTTACACCACTGCCATCTACATTCCCTTTCCAGACTGCTTCGGCCCCTACGTCCACACAAGTGATGTAGAGGTTGCCATCGTATATATCCAGACCCACTGGTAATTTCCCAAGCCCGCTGCCTGCATTGTCGTATAAGATTTCCTTACTTTTATCGGTAAGGTCAACGGCATATACGGCATCGCCACCGCGATCTGCTACATAGGCCATATTGTTGTCGATGTCCAAAGCAATATCCCGGGGCGAGGTAAAGCCGCTGACTACTTCTTCTATTTCCGATCCGTCCAGGTTGGCGCGCATGAGGGCACCATTGTCGCTATCCGTATAGTAGATCTTTTCATTTGTGGCATCGTACTCCATGCCAATCCCTGATCCGGCTATGCTGAACGAGCTGCCGTTTACCTCACTGATGGTCAGATCAATAGCGTCAATCACAAACAACCTGACCGTTAGTGCGTCCGGGTCTTTTATCGTTACTGTTTTTTCAATGAAATCAACATCATCCACTGTGGTGGCGGTGAGTGTGACTTTGTAACTTCCCGGAGCGCTGTAAATGTGTGCCGGGTCTTTTTCTGTGGAGGACGAGCCATCGCCAAAGTTCCAGGCATAGCTGGCAGTTACGCCTTCTGCCACCCTCGTCTGGTTGGTGAAGGTTACTGTTGCAGGGGCAAATCCTTCATTATCCACGCTAAAGTCGAAATCCACATCTACCGTTGATGCCTGGGGTACGGGAAATTCATCGTCTTTACAAGCAATAGCCACCAGTACTAAGGTGAATGCAAATATTATCTTATATAGATTTTTCATAGTCTTCAATTAGTTAGATTTTCTCAGGATCAGGCCTCTCACATCCGCCGCTACATCTTTTAAAATGACTTCATCAGTACCATCGAGATTGGCTACTCTGACTACCCCGTCAGTGCCTGACCAGTAAACCTTATTAAATTCGTTGTCTACAGCAATGCCATAGGTTTGATCAGTGGTGGTGCCAATTTCCGTGATGTTTGACCCATCCAGGTTGGCGCGTAACAGGTTGCCGCCGTCATAATCATCGAAATAGATGGTTTGGTTGGCCATGTCTACTTGTATGGCGTATCCATATCCCCCGCTGGAGTAATCAATGATGCGTGAGAGCCCGGAACCATCAACATTGCCCGTCCAGACGGATTCCGCGTCTATTTCCACGGCTGTCATAAACAGATCGCCCTGATACAGGTCAAGGCCTACGGGTAGTTGGAAAGTGGCATCATCAGCCATACTGTAAACTGAGGTTTTATTGCCATTGGTTACATCTACTTCAGTGATCTGGTCAATGCCACGTTCTACTACAAACACCCGGTTGTTGGCCAAATCCAGCGCTATGTCCCTCGGGTCGCTTAGGTTATCGGTGATCATCACTTCATTAGTGCCTTCCAGGTTGTTTTTATACAACACCTTGTTGTCATCATCCGTGTAGTAGATCTCCTGGTTGTCCGGGTCAAACGCGAGGCCGATGCAGAAGCCCGGAAGGTCAAATACATCAATCACTGTTGACGGATCTTTTAAAGCTATTTTCCGGATTTTCAGAGCACTGTTGTCTATGAAATACAGCTCATCATTGTTAGGCTTGATCGTAATGCTCTTTTCCAAAGTACCTGACCCGCCGGTGCCTGTAGCAGTGAGCGAAACCGTGTAGGTACCGGGCGTATTGTAAGTGAAAGCCGGGTTTTCCTCGGTACTTGTAGAGTTATCAGCATCGCCAAAATTCCACATATAAGATAATCCGTTCATCGTTTCATTGACAAAGCTCACCGGAAGACCGGCTTTCAAATTGCCTTCACCGGCTATAGAAAAGGCAACATCCGGGATCAGTCCTTCAATGGTGATGGTTTGAGTGATCACATCCCTCTGGCCATTGGCATTAGCCTCCAGGGTTACCTTATACTCACCAGGCTCGGTATACTGGTGTGTTACATTTTTACCAACTTTAACCTGTCCGTCACCAAATGACCAGGTGAAGGACTTACCGTTGATCGAAGTGTTGACAAACGCCACCTCTTCAAATTGCTTTAGCTGACTGTCGGCAGATATTTCGAAGCCTGCCGTAGGCCTTGGGCCATTTTCTTCATCCTCAGCGCAGTTAGACAATATAAATGCAGTTGAAAATATTGCCAGAAAGAGGAAGTATTTCCTTATTAGATTTTCCATAATTGTTACTGTTGATTATAACCAGGGTTTTGTACTAATGTGCCGTCGGTGATATTCATCTCCCTTCTTGGGATGGGGAATATCCTGCGGAACGACTCCAGGCCACGAGTATCTTCCATGAGTCCATAGCGAACCATGTCAAACCAGTAATGGCCTTCGAAGGCAAACTCTGCCCTTCTTTCTTCCAGCAATATGTCCAGAAGTTCGGCTTCATCACTGATATTGTTGATGTTAGAGAGGCCTGCACGGTTTCTGATCTCGTTCAGGTCTGGCAGGGCATCATTGGGTGTTCCGTTTCTGCCCAAAGCTTCGGCACGGATCAGGTACATTTCCGAAAGTCTGAGGACGATGGTGTTATGTCCATTGTCAGTCTGGGAGTTTCCATATTTGGTGCAAATGAATATTTCATCATTATTTTCCGATTGGGCAAACAAGGCGCCCCTTTCATTTTCGCCACGACCGTCCAGGAAAGTAATAAGCCCTTCACTAACCGAAACCTCTGGTGGGGTGATGTACATTTCTATGGCCCACACATTCGGGTCGTCAAGCTGAATGAAGTTGAGCTCAAAAATTGATTCTGCTGATTCTTCAATTTCATAGATCTCATTATAGTTTTCAGGCAGCTCATATTTGGAATTGGTGATCACGGCAGAAGCGAGGTTGGCAGCTTCAGTGAATTCTTCCTGGTACAAATGTACCCTGGCTTTCAGTGTCTGAGCTGCGGCCTTAGATACTTTAAAGTTGTTATTGCCATCTCCAAGCAGGTCTATGGCTTTGGTCAGGTCACTTTCAATTTGCTCATACGATTTGGCAACGGTACTTCTGGACGTCTCCGAAGGCTCCAGCGATTGGGTAAGTTTGAGCGGGATGCCAAACTCAGATCCAGTGTCGTAGAACTCGCCATATTGACGGAGCAGGTCAAAGAATGACAATGCACGCATGAAGTAAGCTGTACCCAGCATCTCATTTTTTTCGCCTTCTGATAAGGCGGCAAGCTCGGGTACCTGAGTGATAATGGCATTGGCACCATTGATTACATCATAGAAGCCGATCCAGTTGTCCTCTACATGGAAGTTGGATACAGGTACTTTGCCAGAGGCCAATTCCTGCCAAAAGGCCTGGAAAGCAGTGGCTTTGGCATTTCCAGCCACCATTTCCGTGGCCATGATAAACCGACCGCCATACAGGTCGCCATCCTGCAATATGCTGTAAAGACCGTTGGTGGCCGCTATGGCTGATTGCCGGTCTACAATAGCATCTTCGGTGGAAATAAGTCCTTCCGGCTCCTGGTCTAACACATTGCATGAAGCGAATGCCATGAATGATAGTATGAATAGGTATTTATATATAGTTTTCATGTTTCTCATTTTTAGATTTTAAAAGCCTATGTTGATACCGAAGCTGTAGGTGCGTGCCTGGCCCAGTGTACCAAAGTCCTCGCCCTGCAAACTGTTGAGCTCTTCTGTGCCACTGGTATTTGTGGAAACCTCAGGGTCAAAGCCGAGATAGTCAGTCCAAGTGATCAGGTTTCTGCCTTGGGCATACACCTGCACTGAGGATAATCCCCATTTTTCGATCAATGATGAAGGAATGTTGTATGCCAGCTTCACATTTTTCAGACGTACAAAGTCACCGTCCTCCAGGTATTGGGTGCTGAACCTTTGCCATTGTGCATCAGCATCTCCCGGGCCAGCCAGCGAAGGTCTGGGGATGTCGGTAATGTCGCCCGGCTGCTTCCAGTAGTCCAGGGAATTTTTGCTCTGGTTGCCGTAAGGGATGCCACTTTGAAGGGAACCGTAGTTTTCATAAGCATGGCGGCTTTGGTTGTAGATCTTATTGCCTCCGCTAAACTGAAAGAAAACATCCAGTGATAAGCCTTTATACCTGAATGTATTGCTGAATCCGCCAAAGTAATTGGGTATACCCGAGCCAACCGGCTGCCTGTCGTCCAGGTTGATGATACCGTCGCTGTTGATGTCCTCAAATACAGCATCACCCGTGAATGGATCAACCCCTAAAAATTTGATGAGATATAGCTGGCTTAGCGCTTCCCCTTCAAGGATCACAAAGTTTCTGCTTACTATCTGCCCATCGTTCAGCACATCCACCACTTCGTTTTCTATATGTGAAAAGTTAATGTTGGTACTCCACTCGAAGTCCTGTTTTCTTAGCACTGTAGCATTGAGGGACACTTCAAAGCCTCTGTTTTCAATTTCCCCGAAGTTTGACTGCGTGGTTTTAAAACCCGTAGTGCCGGGCACATCTTTTTCCAGCAGCAGGTCAGTGGTATTCTTGGTGAAATAGTCCGCAGTTAAGCTGACACGGTCTTTGAAAAGGCCAACATCAACACCAATGTTGAGCTGGGTGGTTTTTTCCCATGACAGATCAGGGTTTTCAAGTATGGCAGGGGCAGTGCCTCCTGAACCATTGTAGGCTGCACCAAGGGAATAGGCACCTCGCCAGGTGAAGTTACCGATACCGGCATTACCAATGGTTCCGTAGCTTGCCCTAAGCTTCAGGTTGCTTAAAACAGGGGAGGAGGAAAGGAAAGATTCTTCCGAAATCACCCAGCCAACAGACCCGGAAGGAAAGGTGCCATATCTCGTGTTGGTACCGAACCTTGAAGAGCCATCAGACCTCACCGTGAAATTGGCCAGGTATTTACCTTTAAAGGAATAGTTGACCCTGCCCAGGTAAGACAGAAAGCCGAACGAAGATGAATTTGAAGACCCCGTAGAGTTTGCTGCCGTTGATATTTTGATCACATCATTGGAAGGGAAACCCGTACCGGTAATGGTTGAGAAATCCTGCCTGGACTCTTGCATCGTGAAGCCTGCGAGGAAGTTGAACTGGTGGTCATCATTCAGTTGCAGATTGTAGGTCAGAGTGTTTTCATTGAGCCAGGCAAGTTCTTCATAGGTGCCGTAGATGCCATTCCCTACATCAGACTCTTTGCTTCCTGCCGGAATGAAGGATTCATCAGTCAGCGAATTATAGTCTACCGACCAGGTGGTTTTGAAACTCAGTTTGTCTGTGAAGTCGTAAGTGGCAAAAACGGAGGTAAGTGCCCGGCTGGTAGCTGATGTGTTGATGTATTGCTCTGCAATAAACAATGGGTTTTCCAATGCCCACCAGCCGTAGTGCTTAAACGGGTCGGTATAGCTTCCGTCATCCTGCGTCAGTGGTGCCGTAGGGTCCCAGGCCTGAGCGTTGATCACTACTCCATATTCGTCATTTTCATTGACAGTCCTTTGGTGGTTGGTGCGGCTTACCAGTATGCTGGTACCTAACCCGAGCTTGGAAGATGCCGAATGGTCGAGGTTGATGCGGCCACTGATCCTTTCAAAGTTTTGCCCGACCTGGATACCCTCCTGGTTGAAGTAGTTACCAGAGATATAAAATTTGGTATTGTCATTACCACCCTGTATGCTTACATCAGCATTGTGCGTTACGCCAGTTCTGAATATGTAATCATAGGCATTGTAGGTTGGTATGGATTCATCGTTGGGGTCTCCGAGAGAGCTGTTCCAGTAGTTTTCCCCCAACCCGTCAAACTCGGCGGCGGCATTCATGAATGAGATCCACTCCTGAGAAGTCATCAATTCAGGCGTATTACTTATTTCAGAGATACCGGTATAGTAGCCCACATTGAATTTGGTTTTCCCCGCTGTCCCTCTTTTGGAGGTGATGATGATTACACCATTGGCACCACGTGAGCCGTAAATGGCTGCCGCAGAAGCATCTTTCAATACGGAGATTGATTCTATATCATTTGGGTTGATATCGGCCAGAGGGTTGATCGGTTGAATGTTGGAGTTTAGGGCTGAGTTGTTTCCAGTCACGATAGGCACACCATCCACTACATAAAGTGGTTGGCTGCTGGCATTGATCGAGGTCACCCCTCTGATGTTAACATTGATGGCTGAACCCGGCGTGGCAGATGATGACGATACGTTCAGCCCGGCCGTTTTGCCCTGAATGGCACCATCAAAACTATAGCTGGCCGGTACGTTTTGTATTTCATCCGTATCAATGGTGGAAACAGCGCTGGTGATGTCTTTTTTCTTTTGGGTACCATAACCTACTATGACCACTTCCGACAGTTGCTTAATATCTGCGCTCATTTGCACATCTATCACACTTTTGCCATTAATACTTACTTCCTGGGTGTTCATCCCCACAAAAGAAAATACCAGCGTGGAAGCATCTGGCGGAACGCTTATGTTGTACGATCCGTCAATATCCGTAACCGTACCCTGCGTAGTGCCTTTCACCACTACGCTCACACCTGGCAGGGTTTCCCCCTCTTCCGAGGACACCTTGCCGGTGATTTTTGTCTGGGAGTAGGAGTACTGGAGTACGCCCAAACATATAAATGCAATGAGTATAATTCGTTTCATGTTGTATTATTGATTTACAGTGTTTCAGGGATGCATAGCAGGTATACGGATGCAGGTAAAGCAACCTATGACCTGCCAGGTCACAAGAAACAGTTTGAATAATGTAGTATGTGAATTAATGAATCAGGACGCCAGGCTTACCAGCATGGATCCTTAAAGTAGAAAAGAGGATTTTCTACTAACAGTCGAATATGGGCTGTAGATTTAAAAGGCCTAAAGTCTTGCCGGCTTGAGGAGGTATAGGCCTTAAAAATATTTTAGATATTGTGTCCATGAGAGTAGTATCTCGTTATTTAAAACTAAAATTATTTCGGGTTTAAGTCAAGTGTATTTACTCACTGAGCAAAATTATTTTTCTGTTTAAAATCTGTTTTCCGTTTAATATTTTCAAATGATATGTCCCTGGTTTTAAATGTCTTAGGTTGATGGTTGCGGTTTCTGAAGCGGAGACCGTTCCAACTATCTTTCCTTGTGCGTCACAGATAACGATCTCCGAGGTAAGGCCAGATGTAATTCCTTGAAGGGTTATATAGCCTCGTGCAGGGTTCGGAGAAAATTGAGGGCCATTTCCATCGGTTGGCTCCACGCCTGTTATGGCATTGACTTTGGCTATATTGGAGTAACAGGAGTAGGTATTACCTTTGAAAGCAGCTACCTTGTAATCATAGGCATTGCCTAACTCATAAAGGTCATCTGTAAACGCGACATCATTGGTTGTGCCGATCAGTGAGTATGATAACCCATCGGTACTCCTCTCTATATTGAACTCCACGCTGCCCTCATTTATATTCGACCAGGTCAGGAGTACTTCTCCGTTTGAAACGGCTGCTGTTAACTCAGCCGGAGCTTCCAGTTCGTAGTTAACCTCCGGAGTTTCCGAGTTTCCGGGAAAGCCAACTTTAACCGGAGAGTTTGATATAAGGCTGAACTTCATCTGGTCGAAACCGACAATATTTCTCACATTTCCGCTACTATTGACCTGTTGGCTGGCAACGGACCCATAGGTGCCGTTATTGGTCAGTAAAATCGAAGAATAAGGGCCGTGGCTATCTACATAATTCTGTCCGCCCTCCTGATAGAATTTTATAAAGCTTCTCTCGTTGAGGTAAAAGCCATACCTGAGCCGCTTTGTGACCATAGCATACTTTACAGAAGCGGCGTTATTTTCATAATAGTCAGCGCTGGAAGGGTCGTAAGTATCAGGCATAATAATCGAGGTTTTGAGTAATTCTAACCCATCATCATAAGCAAGTTCGCCATAGTATGCATTGAGCGGGTCTTCCTGATTATTGGTTACATGCACCGCCCCGGCCAGCTTGGCATCCTCACCCATAAAAGCAATTATGTTTTCATCTTTTGCTATGTGCTCAGAAAGTAGCTTGCCGGTTACGTCATTTTCCAGGAAATCAAACAGGACTTCAGGGTCATTGTCAACGAATAAAAAAGCGCTGCTACTTCTGATAGCATTTCTCTCGGTAACGTTTTGGCAGGTATCATTGCTTACTACTGGTTTTACCAGGGTTACCTCAAAATTGCTGTTGCTTTGCAGGTGAGAGGCATAATGCTGATAAAGAGAGGAATTGCCACTGCTTACAATGACAATGTCGGATGAAACGCCTGATAAGAAATCATTAAGAAGTGCCTCATTGTGACTGAGCGGAGCAGACCCTGAAAGGTACAAGGTGTAATTTCCATTTTCCTGGTTAATGGTAGGGGAGATGCCCATGATGTAGTCAGAGGTCATTTCCCGGGCGGTAAGGTCATAGCTCATGCCGTGGGTGAGGTATGTGGCATGTACCGAATCTGCAATAGGGCGTGCTGCGTCGGCCGAAAAGCTGTTGGTTGAGTAAATGCTCACGGCGCCGGTGCCATAGGCTGTTCCAATGTTCATTTCATTGATACAAAAGGCTGTTCTGTCATCCATACCGATTCCTGAAATCAAGGACCCTTCTGTTAAATACCAGTTCCCTATAAAAGCCAGTAGTCTGGGGAAACGTCCTCTTTCCGCAAAATGAGTGTCTGCTACATAGTCGTCTAGTATGCTTACAAAATCATTTTTAAGGGTGATGCCACCGTCATATATATTTTCGAGTACTTCATCGGGATACACGGTATTGTTTTCAGCAGTATACATTACTCCTGATAATATGGCCATCCCGGCTGATGTACCACTGATGACGCCGCCTTCATTATATTTATCGGTAATGGCTTCGGTTACTTTTGAGCCCTTATAAGTGGTGTAATAGTTCGACTGGTCGCCGCCTTTGAAAAACAGCACGTCGTAAGACATCAGTGCATCATAAGTAAGCGGGCTGTTGGCAGAGTCAGCGGTGTTGATCTCAAAATTGGCTGCTTCCGTTGCCCCAAGGCCGATGAAGTAATCGGGGAGCCAGGCCGGGTCGCCACCAAGTGAATAGGAGATGATGGCCACTTTTTTATTATCAGATTGATCTATGGCCCACTTGTAGGGAGTATTGCTCCAGCTCCAATCCGTGTTCAGTTCGGTTCCGCCACCTACGAGCATGATCTTGCCCTGAGCGTGGGAAATAACCGGAACCAATAAAAGTAACAGTACTAGTTTAAAGGACTTCATAAGTTAGACAAATAAGAAATTGATTTTAGATAAACGAGGCTAAAATCAGTTGTCTAACAATCAAAGATGGGTTGTAAATTAAGAAGGCTCAGCGACTTCGCAGAGGTAGATAAGTTCCGTGATATGGGAGCATTTATAGCCTTCATGATTTCAATAATAGTTATTATGTATCTTTTTTCCAAACCGTTACGGCAGATAAA
>NZ_SMLW01000645.1:14485-33630 GCF_009711405.1 Fulvivirga kasyanovii
AAAATGTCCCTTAGGGCATTTGGAATATCCAATTTTTGAGCATGGACGGCAATTTATTTTATTGTTTTCAAATACGGTAAATTTGGTCCTGTAAGGATACATGCCAAACAAAGGAATGGTATTGCCCCAGATGCTGAAGATCTCCTTCTTAAATGCAGCAGCGATATGCATTAGGCCTGTGTCATGGGTAAATACATATTTTGCCTGCTTCACCAGTGAGGCGGACTGGTTGAGGTTGTATTTGCCGCAGGCATTATAGATGAGTGCCTTCTTGTTCATTCTTGTCAGGCCTTCCTCCATTGGTGCCGATTTTTCGGTCTTCTCAAAAAACTTCACGATGGCCTCCGCAGTCTCCGCATCATCAGGGCCTCCCAGTAGTACTATGGGTTTGTTGATCTTGTCACAAAGCTCGATCATTCTTTTGAGTGGCAGCTTTTTGGTGTTGTGCTGGGCCCCAATGGCATAAGCAATATACCCCTTTCGGTGGGTTTCAGGGAGCCAGTCCAGAGGCACTATGTCCTTGTCGGGAATAAAATAATCGAGCCCCAGGCTGTCCATTTTAATACCTAAAGGTGCCACGGTTTCCATGTAGCGGTCTACAATGTGCTTATTGGGCAGCTTATTGATCTTTAAATTAACCATAAGCCATTTTTCCCAATTGAGTTTGTCAAACGAGTAACTCTTGACCCCAAGCCGGGCTTTGATGATCCGTGTACGCAAATTGGTGTGCAGGTCTATGATGTAGTCAAACTTTTCAGCTTTAAGTGTTCTGATCAGGTCTTTCAAACTGTCTTGCAGGTAATGCACCTTATCCACATACACATTGGGCTCTATGATGGAGCGGAACTGATATTTGGTGCAATAATGAATCTGCGCATCATCGAGCTGGACTTTCAAATTGCGAACCACCGGAGTGGTAAGTACAATATCACCAATGGATGAAAAGCGTATGACCAGAATTTTTAATCCCATAAACCTTGAGTTCAGCCCTAAAGATAGGCCGATTACAAAAATCCGCTTCAATGTTGTGCGGAAAAATGGAAGGTGTTTATCAATTAATTGTTTAATCGGCAATAATGGAGGATGCCTTTGAGATATCTAATAGAGCTAAACCGCGGCTTTACTAAACTTTCGAAAGTTTGGTAAAGCTGGATCGCTCTGTCGCACGGGCAAGTAGTAATGTCCTCAGGCCGTGGTAATCCCAGCCTTTCAGACCTTTTGACCAGGTGTGTTTTATGACGAAAGGCTACACCTTTTGCTGTTAGATTATGCCCTTTTCAGGGCTGGAATTGCGTATAGCTCCAACTTTGAAAGTTTGCTAATGAAAATCAGTAAACCACTTCTATTACTCTTCTGCCAGGGTTGCCAACTGCTTTTGCCGATTGCTTAATAATAACTGTCTGTCAGGCACAGAGCTAAAATTTAGTGTTTCCAAAGAAATGAGCTATATCCTCCATCCCAGGTCAGTAAACCAACTATTGCCAAAACGTTTCGTTTATTATCACTTATAAGCGATATTTAAAGCATGAACTGGATAGAAATAGCCGGACATACCGGCGCCCTGCTGAGCAGCATTACATTTGTGCCGCAGGTCTACAAAGTATGGAAGACGAAAAGTGTTGGCGATTTGAGCCTATACATGATGCTTATCGTCTTTGCAAGTACGCTCGTCTGGCTAACCTATGGTATTGCGCTTAACCTCTGGCCGGTAATTCTTGCCAATGGCTTTATTTGTTTTTTGAGCGCTTTGCTACTTTATTTTAAATATGCCTTTAGCAGAAAGGTTGTGGCGGTAACTAAAATTGAAAAGCCTGAATAAATTTTAATTTATTAATGCAGACATATATAGCAATCCTTCGGGGTATCAACGTAAGCGGAACCAAAAAAATCAAAATGGATGACCTTCGTACAAAGTTGACTGATTTTGGTTTTGAGAAAGTAAGAACATATATACAGAGTGGCAATATTGTTTTTGACTATAAAGAGACAGACCCATTGACTTTGGCCAAACAACTTGAACAAAAGATCATGGATGATTATGGCTATGAAGTGCCTGTGGTTGTCACTGGGGCAGAAGAATTGAAACAAGTTATAGACAGTAATCCTTTCCTGATTGGAAGGAGTGAAGACCCTGCCAAACTACATGTAACCTTTCTGGCAGAACCCCCTGCCGATGAAAACGTCATGAAAATTGATGATTCAGGATTTCTTCCTGATGAGTTTAAAATAATAGGTGAGTCGATATACCTGTTTTGCCCCAACGGCTATGGACGGACGAAGCTTACCAATAACTTTTTTGAGAGCAAACTGAAAGTGACCGCTACTACCAGAAACTGGAAAACAGTAAATACTTTGCTAAACATGGCCGAAGAAAAATGACAGCACCAGCAGAAAATGTAATTGAAACCGAGCGACTGATAATGTCCAAATTGATTGTAGATGACGCTCCATTCGTGCTCAGGCTGGTCAATGAGCCCTCTTGGTTGCAGCATATCGGTGACCGGGGGGTGAAAAATATGGATGATGCCCGGAAATATATTATTGAGGGCCCCATGAAAAGTTACGAGACCAATGGTTTTGGGCTTTACCTGGTAAAGTTGAAAGATAATACTCCCATAGGTATGTGTGGAATATTAAAAAGGGACACTTTGAATGATCCTGATATCGGCTTCGCATTTCTGCCGGAGTATACAGGTATGGGGTATGCCTATGAGTCAGCCTTTGCAGTGCTCAATTATGGAAAAACAGCGCTGGGACTAAGAAGAATTGTGGCCATCACCTCTCCTGATAATTCCCGTTCGGGAAAACTTCTCGAAAAGCTGGGTATGAAATACAGTAAAATGGTGCGGCTGGCAGGGGACAAAGAGGATACGAAACTGTTTGAATAATAGCTGATCAAAAGGCCCTTATAACCCGTTAAACCAGTCTTTAAAAGCAGCAACCTTTTCACGGCTTACTATAATTTCCTTATCTATATCCAGTCGCGGGGTTACTTTGAGCCTGCTGCTGGAGTAGACCACCACATCGTCAATGGCATTGATATTCAGAATAAATGAACGGTTGGCCCTGAAAAACTGTACAGGGTCTAAAAGCTCTTCCAACTCCTCCAGTTTATAATCGATGATAAATTTTCTGTTTTGCGAAGTGTACAGGTATACTGTTCGTCCCTCTGCATAAAAAAGTTCTATATCATCTGTAATAACAGATTTTATATGTTCTCCAAGCTTGACCATGAACCTCGTTTTATAGCTTTTTTTGCTCAGGGTTTGTAAGGCCTCGTTCAGGTCGCCGAGGTTCTGTGTTGAACTGCCCAGGTTTTTTCTTAAGGAAGCCAGCTTTTCCATAGCCTGGTTCAGGTCGTCAAATGTAATGGGTTTCAGGAGGTAATCGATGCTGTTGACTTTAAAAGCCTCGATAGCGTAATCATCATAAGCCGTGATGAAAATGATAGGCTTGTTTATGGTCACCTCTTTGAATATATCAAAGCTTTTGCCGTCAGTAAGCTGAATGTCCATGAAGATAAGCTCCACCTGCTCCTGGTTTTGCTTTAGCCACGCCACCGAATCCTGAACAGACGTGAGCTTTTCCAGCACCGTAATATCACTGTCATAGCGGTTCAGGTATCTTTCCAGTTTTTCTGCTGCAGGTACTTCGTCTTCTATTATTAATACATTCATAGGCTTATGATCTCCTGTTATGGCTCACCGGTTCGGGCAGAAGTCAACTCACAACTTCAAGTATAGGTATTTTTATGTAATTAAAATTATATGCCTTTACCTGAACCACCGGTTTCTCGCTGTAGTAGCTGTACGACTGTTGCACATTGTCAAAAATATCCTTTTTATCGGCATCCACAATTAGTTTTTCATTGAGTTTGTTCTGTAGTACAAGGTAGCCATCCTGCTCTTCAATATTAAGTTCCAGAAGCAGAGGATTGTATTTGTTGATAATAGTACTTCGGATCACTGACTCTACCAGCCCCGGCAGCGTACCCGGCACCACAGGCATCTCCGCATGCTCCGGCGATAGGGATGTTTTTAATGAGATTTTGTTGTCATAAAGGTAGTTGAGAAGGTATATGATGTTGTTCACTGCTTTTATTTCCTGTTGCAGGCTTGCGAGTTCTACTTTTCTATGGCTTAGAATGTATCGGTATACCATGGAGAGATGGTCGATATAATCCTCGGCCTCTTCCGCGTTTTTATGGATGAGGGTGATCAGCGTTTCAAGGCTATCGTACAAAAGCCTTGGGTTTACTTCATTTTTGAACTGGCCCAGTTCGCTTTTAAGCGTTTCCGTTAATATTTTCTCATTTTCAAGCCTGTTCAGGTTTTGCTTGTATAAGTAGTAATTGCTGAAGTAGAGCAGGTTGTAAAGCAAACTGGATACACCATAAATGGAATTAAAAATGATCAGTTGCGTATCGGTGATGCTAAACGACAGCACATAGTTAAAATAAGCAGAAATGGCAGTTGATATTACGATCAGCGATAACAGCAAGCCACTGATACTTTGAATGATGATCTTACTTATGCCATCGCTTTGTGAAGCAAGAAACGAGTCAGTCAATTTGATATTTAGCCGCAGTGTTTCAAATAATAAATAGCTTAACCCTATACACGCATAGACTTCCTGCCCGGTAAAGATCTCCGAGACCTGGGATACATTGTTGTTGATGAGCAGGATCAGCAAATAGACCAGTATCCCATAAAACGGCGGGGTCAGAATTCGGAATAAGGTATTGTTTATCAATAATGTTTTCATGATCAGGCCGTTTTTGAAAGCTCATCTTTAATTACTGGCAGTTTCACCGTGAACCTGCTTCCGTCCTCTATTTTGATGTCTTTATCAGTAAAATAGCTGTACCGCTTTTTAATATTGTCCAGGCCTACATGCAATGAGCTGACATGCGCAGGAGTCCTGGTTTTGGTGTTGGTCACTTTTATATCGGTGTTGTCTATAGCACTGATGTAGATGCTCACAGGCTGGTCTTTGGAGATTACGTTATGCTTGACGGCATTTTCCACCAGCATCTGCAAGGTTAGTGGTGGCATTTTGGATTCCATAATGTTGGGAGGCAGGTTAATGTCCAGATGCAGGTTATTTTCAAACCTCACCTTGAGCAGGTAATTGTAAGATTTAACAAACTCCACTTCTTCCTGCAGCGTTACGTATTGCCGCTGGTTGTTGTCCAGTATGTACTGATAGGTAGAGGCAAGCCGTCGTATAAAATCCTCAGCCAGGGAGGGGTCTTTGAAAATTAAAGAAGAAATAGTGTTGAGGCTGTTGAATAAGTAGTGGGGACTGAGCTGGCTTTTCAGTGCATCAAACTGGAGTTTGAGCTGTTTGCGCTGATTTTTTACCGCATCGATATGGACTACGGCATATTGGTTGTATGAAAATAGGGCAAAATAGATCAGCGAGTACAAAACCACTGCTATCAGGGTGATGATGATCAGCTTGATCGAAGTATCAGAATACAGCACCCATAAAAAGTCGAAATCGAACCCGTCAAACTCAATGGCCGCCAATATGCTTCCTGATAAGAATATAACCCCAATGGAAATGGCGAGGTTCTTTACCAGCCCGATCACCAGCCTTGCAGAAAGGTGCTCGTGCCAGGGCAGCCTTCTGTTGAGGAAGACATCTGTACTGTAGATCAAAACAGCAATGATATTGGCCGTAATGATGCTGGCCAGTAAGTATGGATAATTTTTTGTGATCGTGGGCAGGTAACCCTCTTCACTGTAAAACAGATAAAGAAAGTAGAGAAAGCCTACGATTGTGGAGATGACAAACCCCAACCAGAATTTACGCATATACCCCGAAACTAACCTGTTGAGAATTTTTGCCATAACAGCCTCAAAATAATCATTTTTGCTGATTATTTTGAAGCTATTACTGACGTTTGTTGTTATTGAACATGCCTGGTCTTATCTGTTAAAGACCCACTTAATCTATGGCCCGCATGGCCTGGCCATAGTAGGTATCCGAGCTAATATTTTTGGCGGCGGCCCTGTAGGCATCCTTTACTTCCTTGTCACTGGTTTTGACATGTGGTGCCAATGACTGGAGCGCACTTGAAGCATAGTAATCGGAACTTATGGAGCTGGTGGCCTTTATCAGCGATAGCAATGTCTTTTTTGATAAATTGCCTGAGTCCGCAGCCTTTTTAATGACCTCTGCTGCATAATTGGACGAGCCCAGTTTCTCAATAGCGGATGCCAGCCGTTCGAGGGCCTGATCATTCAGGTCCTGCTCCGTGGCTATTTTGCTGAGTACGGAGGAGGCGTAGTAGTCAGACGACATTTTTTCATCTACCAGAATGATGAGCTTTGTATTCACATTTTCATGTAGCTTGTTATCAAGTAGTTTGGTAAAAACCGTGGCCATGTAGTAGTCCGAGCTTACATCGGATATTGCATCCAGGATGCTGTTGAAAGATTCGTCGGATAACTCACGTTTCTCTAAGGCCTTGCTAAGTATTTGCGTTTGATAATAATCCGAACCAATATTCTTTGTGGTATAAATAATTTCCGCCAATACCGGCCCGTCAATATTATCCTGCTCCAGCACATTGCTTAATACGGTAGTCTGATAATAGTCTGAACCAATATTTTTACTGGCCTTCATGATCCTGGCAATAGAGGTAGCCGAAGCTTTGTGCTCCCTCAGGGCATCTTTCAAAACCTCGGCAGAATAATAATCGCTGCCAATATTGGACACCGCATCAAAATAAGCCTCAGCCGTTTTATCATTTTTCAGAAAGCCCGCAGAGTTATCTTTGAGCATCTCAGAGAGATAGTAATCAGAGTCAATCTCTCTCGATAGTTTCTGAACTGCGGTTATCCGGTCATTATCAGAAAGCCCGTCTTTTTTGAGCAGCAGTTTGCCATAGATTGACCTTACATAGTCACTTTCGAGCCGGGAGATTTCATTCATCACAGCATCTACGCCACCTTGCCTGTAAAACCTGTTCACACGGCTTTCCGCAGCTATACCTGTAGACCTCACTACTTCCGGAAGTATTTCTGCCAGCCACTTTTTACCGGCAGGGTCATAGGCTGTTTTTGTCCGTCCTTCGTAGTATTCCCTGCGCAGGCCGTTTGATGTGGCCTCTATCATTATTGACCTTCGGCTGCCGAAAGTAGTCTTGCTGATCTCAAGATAGCCGCCCGGAGATATGGATTTGACGTCCCTGTCGTCATCCGTAACCTCAATTTTTCCTTTATACTCAATATTGAAGCTTTGCAGGCCATTGGAGGTTGATACCTTCCGGATGTGTTTGTTGTCAGTTACTACTACCTTCTCCTCCGTCTTTACAACTACCTTTTGGCTGAAAGCATAGAATGAAAAGGACAGGATGACTGCTATAAGCCCTATCCTTTTCATGAACCCCGTAAGGTTCGTGTTGTTTTTGAGTTTTTGACCTTTGCTCATGTTTTTGACTTTGTTTTACCTTCTATTACGATACAATAATCGCCATTAGTTACACACTTATATAAGCAATGGTAGTCAACTGCAGGATGTATGTACTGAACTGTAAAATGTGCGTACTGTTTTTTCAGTCAAGAACAAAACCTGAGGAGTAACAGGATAAAAGCCTAAAGTCGCAACTTAAAGATCGATGCAGGTAAATGAATATGTTGAAAAAATGTGTGCTAATGAACAGTTCTGTGATTTGGGCCGGTTTGCCAACTGCCATCTCACAAAGTAAGGTCCAGATACACATGTCTGGATTTATACCTTCCCGGAAAATTGGACTATCCCTTTTTTCTATGGTTAAACAACCGTTCGTATATTAATCACTTTAAATCTGAGGTTTATTTTCCTATCCTTATTTCCCCATATAGTTTTTAAAATTTTGAAATCAATGACAGGATTAAAGTTAGTGTTTATGCGCAGGGCATTGTTGATACTCTTTCTGGGGTTATCCTATTTAACGTCTGATGGACAGAGTAATGAGATGGCTCCTGTAACGCGTACCTATGCTATTAAAAATGCACGCATTATTCAGGCTCCCGGGCGGGTGATCGACGAAGGAGTGTTGATCATTAAGAACGGGATCATTACAGCCGTTGGTAAAAATATTGATATTCCCGCCGGGGCAAGGATCATTCAGGCAGACTCCCTGTATGTGTATGCAGGGTTCATAGATGGCTTGTCACATACCGGTGTACCCAAGCCCAGAGAGGAAGACCTCAGTAAAAAAGTTAAAGACCCGGGCAATCCTCCCAATGATATTGCAGGTATAGAGCCGCAGAAAGATGTACGGAATATGCTTGACCCAAGTGATAAGTCGGTAGATGAAATGCGAAGGTTAGGGTTTGCAGTTTCTCATGCAGTGCCCCATGGCAGAATGCTGCCAGGCCAGGGTGCCATCATACTGCACGCCGGGGAAACTCCCGATGCTATGGTATACAAGCAGCAGGTCTCCCTGTTCAGCCAGTTGAGCGGTGCCCCGGGCATCTATCCCAATACCGTGATCGGGGTTATGGCCAAATACCGAGGGCTGTACCGCCAGGCAGAACAAGCCAAAGCCTACAATGCCCGGTATATCCAGAGTGCTGCCGGCATGGAGCGCCCCGTTTCAGATCGTATACTCGAGGCCTTTTATCCTGTTATCGACAAGCAATTGCCGGTGGTTTTTAAAGCTGAAGATGTACTTTCCATACAGCGTGTACTCGATTTAAAAAGCCAGCTAGGTTTTAATCTCATACTTGCTGATGTAAAGCAAGGCTGGGATATATCAGAAAAAATCAAAAACTCAGGGGCAAAATTGTTCCTGTCCCTTGATCTTCCTGAAATGGAGGAAAAAAAGAGTGAAACAGACACTACCCGGGCGGAGGATAAAAAAGAAGAGGTGAGATCTGATTCAGACCTTGAAAAGCAACGGCTACAGGCCAGAAAAGATGCAATGATCAAAAAGTACTACCAGCAACCAGCGCTTCTACACAGCCAGGGGATGATATTTGGATTTTCAACTTTAGAGGCCAAGTCCAAAGATATAAGGGCTAACCTGTCGAAACTCGTTGAAAACGGCTTGAGCGAAGATGCTGCCCTGGCTGCACTCACCACTTCACCAGCCCAATTGCTCGGGCTTTCCGCTACCATGGGCACACTGGACAATGGCAAAATCGCCAATCTGGTAATTACTGATAAATCATATTTTGACAAGGAGTCAAAAGTGAAATATGTTTTCGTAGATGGTAAAATGTTTGAGTACAAGGATGAGCCGAAGCCGAAAAAGAACGGAGACGCGGTGAAGGTTGCCGGCAAATGGACATACAACACCGAAACACCACAAGGAGTCCATACCGGAGATATTATCATTAATGGAGAAGAGGATGATTATTCTGGCACCATCAGCAGCACTGTAAGCGGCGACACCAATGACCTGTCGGATATCTCAGTAGATGGTGATCAGCTATCCTTTTCGTTTACGGTGGTTATTGATGGCAATGCAGTATTAATTGATGTATTGGTAACTGTTGATGAAGATACATTTGAAGGAACTATGACTGCCGGTGACTATGGCAGTTATCCGATAGAAGGAGAAAGGACACCGGAGAAATAATATTAAAAGCGCTTTAACATGAAAAAATATACAACAATAGTTTTACTACTCCTTTTCTCACTGGTAGCACAAGCCCAGCAAAAAGGAACGGTATTGATCAAGAACGGTACAGTGCTGACCATCACCAACGGCACACTGGAAGCCACGGATGTGCTGATCAAAGATGGTATTATAAGCAAGATCGGCAAAGGATTGAATGCCCCCAAAGGTGCCCGCACTATAGATGCCACAGGCATGTATGTGATGCCCGGCATTATTGATGCGCACTCTCATATTGCGCTCGATGCCGTAAATGAAGCCACCAGCCCGGTTACAGCCGAGGTTTGGACTGGTGACGCTATCAACCCCATGGATGTTTCTATTTACAGGGCGCTGGCCGGAGGAGTCACTATATCACATGCTTTGCATGGTTCTGCAAATGCCATCGGCGGGGAAAGCGAAACGATTAAGCACAGGTATGGAACGGTTGATCCCGATGTGCTGAGAATGAAGGAAGCACCCCGTACCATAAAATTTGCCCTGGGGGAGAACCCTACAAGAGTGCATGGCGGAGGTAGTGGTATTGTGCCCAGAACGAGAATGGGCGTGGAAGCTGTTTTCAGAAGCTCGTTCTCCGAAGCCAGGGAATACATGAAGAAGTGGGATGATTATAATGTCAATAAAAACAAGAAAGGTTTCAAAGGTACTGCCCCGCAATACGACCTCAGGCTCGAAACCCTGGCGGATATACTGAGAGGAGAGATTATCGTTCACTGCCACTCTTACCGTGCTGATGAGATCTATATGCTCATGCAGGTGTTTAAAGATTTCGGAATAAAGAAACTTGTTTTTCAACATGTCAACGAAGGATTTAAAGTGGCACCGGAGCTGGCAGAGTTTGGGGCTATGGCTTCCGTATTTTCAGACTGGTGGGCTTATAAGTTCGAAGTGTATTACTCTACAGCTTACAATGCTACTATTCTGCACAAAAATGGTGTAGTTACGTCCATTAACTCCGACAGTGGCGAGTTGATCCGCCACCTTTACCACGAGGCGGCCAAAACCCAGAAATATGGAGGCTTGTCTGATAACGACGCCCTGTCCATGATCACCATCAACCCTGCAAAGCAATTAGGAATCGAAAGCAGAGTAGGCTCCATAGAAGAAGGCAAGGATGGAGACATTGCCATATTTAAGAACCACCCATTATCGATCTACACCATACCGATGATGACTATTGTAGATGGTGTGGTGGAATTTGACAGGGAGAATGATGCAGACGATATGCGGATTTATGCCGACCCGAAGGAAACGATCGATGTTACATTACATGAAACAGGGCATGCCGGGGACAGATGCATGCAGGATGCTGAATTTTTATTTCACGAATAATGCAGAGAGACATGAAGAATTTTAAATATATATTTCTTGGCCTGATCTTATTTGCCGTTCAATGGGCTGAGGCGCAAAACGCGAAAGGCAAAACCGGAACATTCGCTCTCACCAACGCCAGCCTGGTTACGGTTACCAATGGTACAATTGCCAACGGCACACTGATTATTGCGGATGGTAAAATTTCTGCCCTGGGTACAGATGTAACGATTCCCGAAGGCGCGGAGGTGATTGACTGCACGGGTCTTTCTGTTTATCCAGGTATGATCGAAGGGGGCTCCAGGCTGGGGCTTGTTGAAGTAGGTTCTGATGCCCGTACCCGTGATTACAACGAAATAGGTGATGTTATCCCGCAGATGAAAGCGCTGACAGCGATCAATCCTAATTCAGTGCTGATACCAGTAACCAGGATCAGCGGTGTCACTACTGCTCTGACTGTTCCCGACGGTAGCCTGTTTCCGGGCACGGCTGCACTGGTAAACCTTCATGGCTATACTCCTGATCAAATGTACGCGGGCTTCGAAGCGGTAGTTTTGAGTTTTCCCTCTACGGGCAAGCGCGGTCGCTGGGACAGCAGGTCGGAAGAAGATATAAAAAAGGATGCTGAGAAAGCACTAAAGCAGCTCAACGATGCCTGGGAAAAGGCAGTGGCTTATTATCAGATTGATTCAGCCATTCGGGCTAAGAACAGTAAGGAGAATATGGAGTACTATCCGGAGATGGAAAACTTACTTCCTGTGGTGCGCGGAGAGAAAACCTTGCTGGTGGAAGTAAATGCAGCCAATGATATAAAAGCTGCTATCGAATGGGTAGCAGATAAGGACGTTAAGGTGGTTTTTAGCGGAGTTTCAGAAGGATGGAGAGTAGCTGAGGAGCTGGCTGAGGCCAAAATTCCAGTTATAGCCGGGCCGGTATTGAACATCCCTAACCGTGAGTATGACCGGTACGATCGTTCTTATGCCAATCCGGGTATCATGCATAAAGCAGGAGTGAAGGTCGCCATAAAAACTGCTGATGCTGAGAACGTCAGGAATTTGCCTTACAATGCAGGCTTTGCAGCTACGTATGGTATGGGCAAAGAAGAGGCACTGAAAGCTATTACCATTGTACCTGCCGAGATATTTGGCGTAGCAGACAAGCTGGGTTCTTTGGAAAAAGGAAAAATTGCCAATGTGTTTGTGACTGATGGAGATCCTTTTGAAACCAAGACACAGGTCAGGCATTTGTTCATACAAGGCTGGAAAATTCCGATGGAAAGCAGACAAACGAAATTGTATGATGAGTTTTTGGAAAGGGAGCCGGGCTTGAAGAAGTAAACGGGTGATGATATATAAAAAAGGCGGGTAGGATCTTTAAATCTTACCCGCCTTTTTTAGTAATACACTTTTATAGCAGTGCCTTAAACGCATCATATTCTGTGCCTGATGCCAGGTTGGTATCACATCCTGCTTCATCGGCAGTGGCGTTAATATCAGCTACCCTGTTTTCCGGGCTGGGGTGCGTGCTTAGGAATTCAGGTGGGGAAGCCTGATTTTCGTCCAACAAGCTTTGAAAGAAAAAAGCCGCCCCATTACAGGCATATTTGGTGTCTGCCAAATATAATACAGACTCATCATCAGCCTCAGCCTCAAATTCGCGACTAAACTTTAAACCGGCAACAGTACCCGCTATCTGCCCGGCAATTTCCTGCAGCGCCGAAGGATCGTCACCGAGAGCAATGCTTAGAAGAAGGGAAACACCATATTGCTTTTGAAGGTTTCTGCTGGTATGTCGCAAGTCAGCGTGGGCTATTTCGTGACCCAGTAC
The DNA here is from genome assembly GCF_009711405.1 of Fulvivirga kasyanovii. Classification (GTDB taxonomy): domain Bacteria; phylum Bacteroidota; class Bacteroidia; order Cytophagales; family Cyclobacteriaceae; genus Fulvivirga; species Fulvivirga kasyanovii. The sequence goes on from NZ_SMLW01000645.1 coordinate 27,240, forward strand.
CCCGGCCAGGGCATCTGCAGTTTCCAGGTATTTTATAAGTCCGGTGTATACGTAGATGTATCCTCCGGGTGTAGCAAACGCATTAAGCACACTGTCGTTATCGATCAGTGTCACCTCCCAGGCAAATTCTTCGCGATAAGCCACCTCCTCGCTGCTGAGTATTTCATTTACCATACCATTGATGTAGGCGTATGCGTCAGGATTTTCGTTTTGGGCAATCAGGTCAAACGAGGGGTCGTTCGCGATTTCCTGGCTTACCTGCGCACCAAGCGCTTTGTCATCTTCTACTGAAAAGAATGGGGTGAAATTGTCGTTCTTATCACATGAAGAGAATATCACAAGAACTGCTAAAAGCAATGTGCTGCTGCTGAGGTGTATAAATTTTCGCATCATAAAACTTTGGTTATTTTTCTTATTAAGAAGTAAAAATTGTGCCAACAATGTTAACAAGGTTTAAATTAATATTAACACTTATGAATGTGTAACCAGCTCCACAATTTTTGTGTTCAGCATCTTTTTATAAATTAATAGTATTTCCACATCGGGCATACTATTTTTGCAGCATGGCAGAACAGATATTGATCCTGGACTTTGGCTCCCAGTATACTCAGCTCATAGCGAGGCGAGTACGAGAACTCAACGTTTATTGTGAGATTCACCCATTCAACAATCCTCCGGAACTTACCGACGATATTAAAGGTGTTATTTTTTCAGGCAGTCCCTGCTCAGTGAGACAGGAAGATGCCCCTGATGTAGACATCGATATGTACTGTGGCAAAGTGCCCGTACTGGGTGTATGTTACGGTGCCCAATTGATGGCACAGAAAAGTGGAGGTAATGTATTGCCTTCTGAAATAAGGGAATATGGACGTGCAAAACTCTCTAAAGTCGATCAGCACAATGAGCTGATGAAGGAGATTTCCATCGACTCTCAGGTATGGATGTCGCACGGCGATACCATATCAGAGTTGCCTGATGCTTATGATGTTATTGCCAGCACCTCGTCGGTCAGAGTTGCCGCTTTCAAGAAAAAGGACGAGCAAACCTATGGCATCCAGTTCCATCCCGAAGTTACCCATAGCCTTGAAGGTAAAAGGGTACTGAGAAATTTTGTAGTACACATCTGCGGGTGTGCGCAGGACTGGACCCCGGATATTTTTGTGGAAGCTACCATAGCTTCGTTGAAAGAGCAGTTGGGAGATGATAAAGTAGTGATGGGGCTTTCAGGAGGAGTGGACTCCTCTGTTGCAGCTACACTGATACACCATGCCATTGGTAAAAACCTGCATTGCATCTTTGTGGATAATGGCCTTTTGCGTAAGCATGAGTTTGAAGACGTTCTGCATTCATACAAAGACATGGGTTTGAATGTGAAAGGTGTTGATGCCAAAGATAAATTTTACGATGCCCTTAAAGGACTGACCGATCCTGAGGACAAGAGAAAGGCCATAGGGCGGGTGTTCATCGAAGTGTTTGATGATGAAGCCCATAAAATCCAGAATGTAAAATGGCTCGGGCAGGGTACAATATACCCTGATGTGATCGAATCGGTTTCTGTTAAAGGGCCGTCTGCAACCATCAAATCGCACCACAATGTGGGCGGGTTGCCCGATTTTATGAAGTTAAAGGTTGTGGAACCGCTGAACACACTATTTAAAGATGAAGTGCGTTTGGTAGGTAAAACATTAGAAATAGATCAGAATATTCTGGGAAGGCATCCTTTCCCCGGGCCGGGATTAGGCATTAGGATTTTAGGTGATATAACACCTCAAAAAGTGCATATCCTGCAGCAGGTAGACCATATTTTTATCAACGGCCTTAAAAAAGCCGGACTTTATGATGAGGTATGGCAGGCCGGAGCAATATTGCTTCCTATCCAGTCAGTGGGTGTGATGGGTGACGAGCGTACTTATGAGCAGGTAGTAAGCCTGAGGGCTGTGACCAGTGTTGACGGGATGACTGCAGACTGGTGCCACTTACCCTATGATTTTCTGGCCGATGTTTCTAATGAGATTATAAATACAGTTAAAGGGGTTAACAGAGTTGTTTACGATATCAGCTCCAAGCCACCGGCCACCATCGAGTGGGAATAATACACCTTCAAATCATTGGCTAAGCATTACCGTCTTTTTATCCGGGGTGGTATAGTCTGGCACTGGTTTATATGAATTTTAACATGAGAATGAAACTGTCAAAAATACTAGTAGTTGTCTGTCTGTTGTTTATCACTTTTAAAGCTTACACTCAGGTAAACTATCAGCAGCAGTACCTTCATGCCAAGGAGCTGTTTAATGATGCGAAGTACAGCCTGGCTATGGAAGCTTTTAAACCACTTCTTGAGCGGGAGGAGAGCAATCCGTTCCCGGCTTATTCATCATTTTACTATGCTGTAGCGGCTTATAAAGATGGCTATCCGCCATTGGCGAAAAATATGTTTTTGCAGATCAAATCATATTTTCCAAAATGGTCTAAAATGCCCGAGGTTAACTTTTGGCTGGGAAAAATATATTTCGAAGCGGCTGAGTACAATCAGGGGCTAAACGTACTGGCTGAAATTAAGGACAAAACCTTTCAGGAAAACATCTATAACCTGAAACACCATACTTTTTCAGGGATAAAGGATGTGGAAGCCCTGAAAGAAATTTATGAAAACCACCCGAAAGAAAAGGCGATAGGAGAGGTTCTGGCTATGAAAATAGCTAAACAACCCCTTGTAAACCAGGACCAGGAGCTGCTTGACGAACTGATCACTAAATTTAACCTCGATAAAAAAGGACTGGATTTAGTAAAGGTTGACGAGTCAGTTTTTAAAGACAAATATAAAGTGGCTGTATTGTTTCCATTCCTGATGAACCGCCTGGAGCCTACAGAAAGAAAAAAGATCAACCAGTTGATCCTGGATATATACCAGGGGATGCAACTCGCCATGGACACCTTAAAGGCGCAAGGCATTAATGTGGAGCTGTTTGCCTACGACACCAAACGTGACAGTGCAGCTACCGCCAGAATATTGGCAAGAGAAGAAATGAAAGGTATGGATTTGATCGTAGGACCCTTCTTTTCCGAACCCAGACAGCTTGTACAGGATTTTTCTTTCAAGAACAAGATCAATATGATCAACCCGCTGTCAACCGATTCTGATGTAATCGGGGTTAATCCTTATTCTTTCCTGCTACAACCTACCAATGAAACCATTGGACGGAAAATGGCAGAGTATGTGGCTAAAAATGCCAGACGTAAGACAGGGGTTATATTTTATGGTGAAGACAGCCGGGATTCCACACTGGCACATGCTTTCAAGCAAAGAATTGAAAAAGAAGGGTTTAAGATCATTATCAATAAGGAGATCCGGAAAGATGAAACCCGCCAGATACTGGATATCCTGGTGGCAAGCGGAAGGATCAAAGACATGGCTTCTGATGATGCTAAGGGCCGGCTGAGGCTGGCGCAAGATAGTATCGGTTACATCTTTGTGGCTTCAAACAATGACCTGATCTCTACCAAAGTGATCAGTGCCGTGGAGACAAGGGGAGATTCTATCATGGTAATCGGATCTGCCGATTGGCTGGAGCTGCCGGTCATCAACTATGAGGCTTACTACCGCCTTGGGGCTGTATTGTATGCCCCGATGTACATGCATAAGGAAACTGATGCCTATGAAATATTCAGGGATCAGTATGTCAGGAAACATAAAGTGCCTCCAACCCAACATGCTGAGATAGGTTATGACATGATGCACCTCCTGGGGCATAGCCTCAACAAGTACGGTAAGTATTTTCAGATCGGTTGGGACGAAGAGAAATTTTTAAAAGGATATTTAACGATTGGATATAGCTACCAGAATTCTCAGGACAATAAGCTCGTTCCCATACTGGAATTTGGAGATGAAGGCCTGGAGGTAGTTTATGAACTAGAAGAAAATAAAAATGAAGATCGAAAGAAGTAGAGAATTATTTTCAAAAGCACAGAAATTCATTCCCGGAGGGGTCAACTCCCCTGTAAGAGCCTTTAAAGCCGTAGGAGGAGACCCGTTATTTATCAAGTCCTCCAAAGGAGCTTATATGTATGATGAAGATGGCAACAAATACGTTGACCTGATCAATTCATGGGGGCCGATGGTATTAGGACACGGAAACGAAGCTATTGAAAAAGCAGTTACAGAAGCCGTAAAGTCTTCATTGTCCTTTGGGGCACCCACGGCTAAGGAAGTTGAAATAGCCGAATTGATCACATCAATGGTGCCTTCCATAGAAAAAGTGCGGATGGTGAACTCCGGTACGGAAGCTACCATGTCGGCAGTGCGCCTGGCACGTGGCTTTACCGGCCGCGATAAAATGATAAAATTTGAAGGCTGTTACCACGGCCATGGGGATTCGTTCCTGATAGCCGCAGGTAGCGGAGTAGCTACTATGGGTACGCCTGACAGTCCCGGTGTTACCAAGGGAACAGCAGAAGATACTTTAACAGCCCCTTTCAATGATCTACAGGCTGTAAAAGACCTGGTATCCAAAAATAAAGGCAATATTGCAGCTATCATTCTGGAACCTGTTGCCGGTAACATGGGGTGCGTATTGCCTGAAGAGGGGTACCTTCAAGGGCTGAGAGACCTTTGTGACCAGGAAGGCATCGTGCTTATCTTTGATGAAGTTATGACCGGTTTTCGTCTGGCCAAAGGAGGAGCACAGGAATTGTTCGGTATCAGGCCTGATCTTACTACTATGGGTAAGATTATTGGTGGAGGAATGCCGGTAGGAGCTTATGGAGGCCGTGCTGAAATTATGGATTACGTTTCCCCGTCAGGTCCTGTTTATCAGGCGGGCACGCTTTCAGGAAACCCCATTGCTATGTCTGCGGGATTGGCAATGCTAAACCACCTCAATGATCACCCGGAGGTTTACCAGCAGTTGGAAGACATTACCAAATACATTGCCGAAGGTTTTCAGGAAAACCTTGACAAACTAGGCTTAAACTATACCATCAATCAGTTGGGTTCTATGGTTAGCCTGTTCTTCACCGACCAGAAAGTAACCGATTTTGCTTCTGCCAAAACCTCCGATACTGCACTGTTTGGAAAGTATTTCAGAGGCATGCTTGAGCATGGCGTTTATTTGCCTCCATCACAGTTTGAGACCCTGTTTGTATCAACAGCCGTAGATAAATCCATAGCTGACGACACCATCAAAGCGAACTACGAAGTGTTGGCTTCGCTTAAGTAATACCATTTTACACCGGGCTTCACAGGCCTGGTGTAAAACTTCCTTTCATTATCTATTATTAATTTATCCCGTACCTTCCAGCCATGAGTGTAAATACCTCAGAAACTTTGGCATTTGACTCTATAGAGGAGTTAAGAACTAAACTTGCAAAAATTAATGACCAGGAAAAGAAAGCCAGGCTTACGAGGTTCATTGTGTCTGCGCTAAGCAACATACCCTGGATAGGAGGCTTTATTGGAGCTGGTTCTGCATTTCATGCGGAAAGAGAACAAGGGAGGATCAATGACCTGCAAAGGCTATGGATGGAAGAGCACCAAAGGAAGATAGAAGAGCTTGCTCATGTTATTTTCAGGATACTTGATAAAATTGAAAGTGCTGGTGCGGAGGCGCAGGAGAGAATTGCCAGTGAAGAATACCAAAGTCTGGTACGAAAGGGTTTCAGGGAATGGAACGATGCCGAGACCACTGAGAAGAAAGAGTGTATTCGCAGGCTGCTGACCAATGCATCCACATCCACCATGTCTACTGACGATATGGTTCGCTTATTCATCGACTGGATCAAAACCTACCACGAAACCCACTTTATGGTGATCAGGGAAGTTTACAAGCATCAAAGTATAACCCGCAAGCAGATATGGAGCAACATTAGCAGTATAGAACCTGCCGAAGACTCCATCGAAGCAGACCTTTACAAGCTGCTCATCCGCGACCTAAGCACAGGTGGCATCATCCGCCAGATTAAAAAGAGTACCTACCTTGAAGGTGAGAGGCCGGCCACCAAACCACCTAAAAACGGCAAATACAAATCAGCCTTCGATGATGTGGAGCAGTACGAGCTGACAGAGCTAGGCAGATGTTTTGTGCATTACACCATGGAAGAGGTTGAGCAGATTCGGTGATGGGTTTGTAACATTGCCTTTTCGTTTTTCTACAAATACTATGTGCTGCCTTGTCGATAATATTAATTACGAATCCCTCCTACAGCGATAATCCGTAGGGATAGTTAGTTATGTATTGATATTGTTAAATCATTCAAAATACGCTCAAGATCATTGAGAGGTGTGCATTAAGCCAAATCCCTTATAAGCTTGTGTTGATTGCTTTTGGAACAACATAATGCACACCCCGAGTAAATCTGGTTTTTCCGGAAATTACTTCTTCACATGAGGTTTAGT
>NZ_SMLW01000668.1:0-11241 GCF_009711405.1 Fulvivirga kasyanovii
CTAAAAATGAGTTTTTAAATTATATCAATAGTAAATGAAATTTAGCTGAAAGTCTGTAACTTCATAGGTTGAAACCAACCAACGAAAGATTATGGGACTAGCTGAAGACATTCAACAAAGAGAGTTTAAAAGCGAACATCAGAAAACAATCCTTAACATCATTTACACATACAATCACATCATTTATGAAATGAATGTTGTTTTCAGGGAGATGGACATTACGAGGCAACAGTACAATGTACTGAGGATATTGAGAGGGCAGTATCCTAACCCCGCATCCATCAGCCTGATCAAAGAACGTATGCTGGACAAAATGAGTGATGCTTCGCGCATTGTACAACGATTATCAAAGAAAGGACTCATCACGCGGGAAATTTCTGAAGATGATCGCAGGTCTGTTGAAGTTTTAATATCCCGGAAGGGATTAGACCTGCTATCCGAAACCGATGAAAAGGTCCATGGCTTTGATCATTTGGTTGATAACCTGGACGTAGAAGAAGCCAGGCAGCTTAATGATCTACTGGACAAACTAAGGGAACCGGTAGCCGTTATTTAAAGTAGATATAAATAAGGATCAGAAGGGGGGCTGATCCTTAATTAAACAATTTAATTCTTAATTTTGCACTTCATTTCAAACCCTTTAATACTCAATATATATGGCATTTGATATTGACATGATTAAGGCAGTGTATTCTTCGATGGGAGAAAAAATAGAAGCTGCCAGAAAGGTGGTTGGCAAACCACTTACACTATCCGAAAAAATATTGTATTCTCACCTTCATGAAGAAGAACAGCCTTTGGAAAACTTCGTGAGGGCCAAATCATACGTAAACTTTGCTCCTGACAGGGTAGCCATGCAGGATGCAACTGCGCAAATGGCGCTTTTGCAGTTTATGCAAGCGGGTAAAAAAAGGGCCGCGGTACCATCAACGGTACACTGCGACCACCTTATTCTTGCCAAAGACGGTGCCAAGGAGGACCTTCAAAACTCAATCACTGCGAGTGGTGAAGTGTTTAACTTCCTTGAATCTGTATCCAATAAATATGGTATAGGCTTCTGGAAACCCGGAGCCGGTATTATTCACCAGGTGGTACTCGAAAACTATGCATTCCCCGGTGGAATGATGATCGGTACTGACTCACATACGGTAAATGCAGGTGGGCTTGGAATGGTTGCCGTAGGTGTAGGTGGTGCGGATGCCGTGGATGTAATGGCAGGTATGCCCTGGGAGCTGAAATTCCCTAAACTCATAGGCGTAAAACTTACAGGACAACTAAGCGGCTGGGCATCTGCCAAAGACGTGATCCTGAAAGTGGCTGGCATCCTTACCGTAAAAGGCGGAACCGGTGCCATAGTGGAATACTTCGGCGAAGGAGCCGAATCACTTTCATGTACAGGAAAAGGAACAATCTGTAACATGGGTGCTGAGATCGGAGCTACTACATCTACTTTCGGATACGATGAAAAAATGGAAGAGTATCTAAGGGGAACCGGAAGAGCTGATGTTGCCGATTTAGCAAACGGTGTGAAAGAACACCTTACCGGTGATAAAGAAGTTTATGAAAATCCTGAAAAATATTTTGACCAGGTAATTGAGATCAACCTTTCGGAACTGGAGCCGCACATCAACGGACCTTTCACTCCGGACAGGGCTACTCCTCTTTCCAAATTTGCAGAAGAAGTAAAGAAAAATGACTGGCCTGTAACCCTTGAAGTAGGTTTGATAGGTTCATGTACCAACTCTTCTTATGAGGACATTACCCGTTCTGCATCCGTTGCAAAACAGGCTACCGAAAAGAATCTGAAAGCCAAGGCTGAGTTTACAATCACCCCAGGTTCAGAAATGGTACGGTACACTGTAGAAAGAGACGGCTACCTCGATACTTTTGATAAAATGGGCGGAGTGGTGCTTGCCAATGCATGCGGACCTTGCATAGGACAATGGGCAAGACACACCAACGATCCTAAAAGAAAGAACTCTATCATTACTTCTTTCAACAGGAACTTCGCAAAAAGAAATGATGGTAACCCCAATACGCATGCGTTTGTAGCTTCTCCTGAGATAGTTACAGCATTTGCCATAGCAGGAGACCTGACTTTCAATCCAATGACTGATACACTTACCAATGAAAAGGGTGAGCAGGTAAAACTGGATGAGCCACAAGGTATACAGTTCCCTCCAAAAGGATTTGCTGTAGAAGACAGTGGCTACAAAGCACCCGCTGAGGATGGTAGCGGCGTTGAGGTAAATGTTGCCCCTGATTCAAAAAGGTTGCAGTTGCTGGAGCCGTTTTTACCATGGGATGGAAAGAACCTCACCGGAATGAAGCTGTTGATCAAAGCCAAAGGAAAATGTACTACTGACCACATCTCAATGGCAGGTCCATGGTTGAGATTCAGAGGTCACCTTGACAACATCTCTGACAACACCCTGACAGGTGCTATCAACTTCTTCAACGATCAGTCTGATTCGGTTAAGAATCAACTAACAGGTGAATATGGTGCTGTACCAGCTACCCAAAGGGCTTATAAAGCTGCAGGTATCCCTACCATAGTTGTAGGTGATCATAACTATGGAGAAGGCTCTTCCAGAGAGCATGCTGCTATGCAGCCAAGGCATTTAGGGGTAAAAGTTATCCTCGTGAAGTCATTTGCAAGGATCCACGAAACCAACCTGAAAAAGCAAGGTATGCTGGGCTTGACATTTGCCAATGAAAGTGATTATGACAAGATCCTGGAAGATGATACTATAGATATCATTGATCTTGATCAGTTTGCTCCTGATAAGCCGTTGACATTAGTGTTAAAACATGCAGACGGAACGGAAGATACCATCAAAGCTAATCATACTTATAATGAGCAGCAGATCGGGTGGTTTAAAGCAGGTTCCGCTCTTAACCTTATCAAAGAGAAGGAAAAACAGAAGTAAACGTTTTCTGAATTATTATAACAAAGGCAGCTTTCCGGCTGCCTTTTTTTATTGCCGTTGTACCATAAAATGAATCAGGCGGAATTTCTGGGTAACACTAAATTTTATCCCAGTTGTTAGACAGACAGTTAGTAATAGCACTCGATAAAAGCAGTTGTAACAGGAATAACATAGGTACAAATGGTAATTCAGCAGTAAGTTTCCTCTTGCAAACTTCGTTTTCCCATTGGGATACATCATGGATTTTAGCTTAATCCCATAAAAACTTACACCAAATTTTATCATTTCCTTACCTTAACCAACTCACCATCAGCAGATAATAATTAATAATATTGCATTAACAACATTATTTATTAATTAAATATAATTTCAATCAATAAACCTTGCCTTAAAATGCCAAAAAAGCGATATTTACTATTGCAAAATTTACATCAGGGTTAGCAGAAACATAAGGGAGAATGAGCATGTGATATCAACCTCACCACATGGCATTTAAATAAATTTTCATACTCCGCTAAAACCAATTTTATGAAATTGTTCACTAACCATTCGCTATGTGCAGCGGTTTGCTGCTTCTTGTTTGTTATTTGTATTACAGATGCATTCTGTCAGAGGCCCGGATCTGTTAAGGCATTAAAAAAGATCCGGTCATTTGTTTTGGATGATAACTATGAAGGTCTAAAGCAAGGCTTCACAGCCGAAATACTTGTTGACACTCCCATATACCAGATCAACGCCGGTGGCTGGACAACAGAAGCCAACTGGCAAAAAGATACCCAAACAAGCCCGTCGCCTTATTTTAGTCCTCCTTCTTACCGTGCAGTAAGTGGGATTGATTCCCCATTCTATTTCGAAAAAAGCAGGATTACTGATGGCACCTGGTCATTTCCGGTAACCAGCGGCGACTATGTGGTTACCCTCCATTTCATAGAAAACCCCAATAGCGCACAGGTGCCGGGCTCACGCGTCTTCGACGTGTCCATTGAAGACAGACTTGCTCTCAATGACTTTGATGTGGTCAACTTTGCGGGTAAGGGTGTGCCGATAAGCCTCAGCTTTGTAGTAAATACAAGCGACGATACCCTTAATATAAATTTCTCGAGAGTAAAAAAGTCATCCCTCATTTCAGCTATAGAAATAAGTGCCAGCATCGGTGCTGTTCCTAACCAGGATCCAGTTCTGTCCAAAGGCTCTTATGTGTTGCATCAAACCATCAAAGAAGGTCGTGAACTGAGGATCCCGATCATTGCCACTGACTATGACAGCCCTGCCGATTCTGTAAAACTCCTGGGAGGCAGTATATGGGACTCTGTCAGCTTCTACCAGGTATTGGATTACGGAGCCGGACTGGGTGAGATAGTGATCAAACCGGATTTTGACGACGCAGGCGGATACTTGCTCTATGTCGCTGCTGAGGACGAAGATGGTTTCGACACGGGGTGCCAGGCCTGCTGGGCGCTGATCGATCTTACTGTTGAAGACACTCCGGTTGGAGAGGCTTTTTACCGGGTGAATGCAGGTGACTGGATTGCAGAGGAAGATACTCCCGTGGACTGGGAAAGAGATGCCCGGGATGAGCCTCACCCTTTTCATAATATAGGCAGGTTCCATAGCCTGGCGCATAACCTTCTCTCCAACCCTACAGATGCTCCTAATGAGGTCCTCGACCGCTCAAGAGTAAACATCTATACTGGAACCGAATTCATGAACTGGAATTTCCCTGTTGTTGATGGTGTATACACTGCTAAGCTTTATTTTGTGGAAAGTTACTTTAACGTTACCAATCAGCGCATCTTTAATATCTCCATTGAAGACCAGTTAGCACTTTCCAACTTTGAGATACTGACCGAAACAGACAAAGATGTCCCGATACAGAAAAACCTTACTGCTGAGGTAACGGATGGCTACCTGACTATTGTTTTTGAAAACATCAAATCTTACGCACTGATAACAGCCATAGAAATTGCATATGCAGGCCCTGTCACAGCACAGGAGGAATTCCCGGAAACCCATGCTTTCGGGCAAGATGCTATTTCAGTATATCCTAACCCAGTTAAAAACCAGGTCACCTTTAAATTACCAGAACCTGGCAAAGAACCAGTCTCTGTAAAACTGAGTGATTCCTATGGCCAGATATGGTTTCAAAGTACTGTTCAACGCGATCACCTAATTGATGAGGTAAACTTTCCTGTGCCCCCCTCCATACCCTCAGGAATTTACCATGCCGAAATTGTTATCGGTAACAGGAAGCAGATCGTTCGTTTGGTGAAAAAATAAACCAATACTCCTATACATTCCGGGGTATCTCTTTAAAAGAGGTACCCCACCTACTCCCCTTACACTTTGCTGTAGCTGGTATTTGATCCGAAGCAGATACCCTTAAGGCTATAGTTTTAATTGTTTATTTCTCATTTTAAAATTTACAAATCATGGAACTAATCATTATTTCCTTTGGGTGCGCTATTTCAGCTTTGCTGCTATACCCTTTCGTACTATCTCTAGTCTCTGTATTATTGGCCAAAAGGAATTTATCCCGGGCCGGTAAACGTAAAGCCAACCACTTTACCTGCGTAATCACTGCCTATAAAGACGCATCAGTTGCCCTGCCACTGGTTCGGTCTCTGCTTAATCAAAGTTGGTCAAGCTACAACATTGTACTTATTGCTGACCGGTGCAGTAAAATCAAATTCCCTGAAAGTGACCTGCTAAAGGTAGTTTACCCTACCCAGCCACTGGACGCTAAATTGAAGTCGATTGAGTGTGGCTTAAACCACTCCGATTCTACAACAGATTATGTAGTGGTATTTGATCCGGACAACGTTGTAAAACGGGATTTCCTTTCAAACCTTAACCACTACCATGATGCGGGCTATAGTGCAGTGCAATGCAAACGCACTGCAAAAAACCTGGACAATCATCTTGCTTGCCTGGATGCTGTAGGCGAAATTTATAAAAACTATGTCGAGCGCACAGTACCGCATCTACTCAACTGCTCGGCTACCATTGCGGGATCAGGCATATCTGTTGAGAAGGCTCTGCTCCGGGAGTTTATTAACGACAGCCATACCCGAGAAAAGATGTGTGGCGTTATCCAGGGCGAGGATAAAATGCTCCAGAATTATATTTTATCAAAAGACAAAAGAATAGCATTCAATGAAGAGGCTCTGGTATATGACGAAAAAGTGACCAGCAACAAGCAGGTACAAAACCAGAGGGCCCGATGGATAAGTGCATACTTTGAAAACCTCAAGCCTGCATCTTATTTGTTTTGGGACGGGCTTACCAAACTACAGCCCGATAAAATGCTTTTATCCATCAACAGCATGTACCCTCCCCTGTTCCTGCTCATGCTATCTGCTTTGACCATGCTTATCATCAACCTGATCACCATAGGTATTTCACCCGTCTTCTGGGCAATAGCAGGTGGCATTGGGGTCTTTGCAATGAATTTCTTACTGGTATTGAAACTGGCAAATGCCAAAAATAAAGTACTGGTCTCGGTGATACTAATCCCTTATTTCATTGTCAATCAGATCATATCCTTACTGAAGATAAGACAAACCAGAAAAGCATTTTTGGTGACTGAAAAAAAACAGGTGCAAGTATTCGATTATGAATAAAAATAATTTATCATAGCAACCGATAAAGCCGGTAATAATGCCAGGTAGAATCATAAACAATAACTTTCTTAAACGTGTTACTTTTATATGAATTAAAACCTTTATGCCATGACCAATTTTGTATTGACCTATAAAATAGAAGACAAGGATGAGGCATCAGACTTCATTGATTTTCTAAGAAGTGAATATCCTTACAATAAACTGGAGATCAGGCACAGCATCAGGTATTTTGCATTTGCAGCTTCTGATATCACCAGTGTTGAAGAGGATATTAGTACCACCATAAAGGAGTACGGCACTTCAGATTCAGACTACGTGGCTCTTTACTATGTGAAGGATGAGAACAACCCGAAAATAAAAAAGCTTATGGTATATGGTACTGCTGACCTGGCAGAGCAAGACCTCAAGTCCATAAGTGCAACGGAGCACGAGAATCTGCTCAATGACATGTTGGATATTGATTTTATGGCTATGAAAGTAGAAAAGCAATATAAATGAAGGTCATTAGAAAAGTTACTTTCCTTTATTTCTTTATTTTAATTTTTAAAGGAGTGGATGCCCAGGAGGTAAAACCTCTGGGCATCGCCCTTGAAAACTTCGAATACCCTTACCCCGTCGACTATATTGAGCTAAATGAACAAGGTGAACGTCTGCATATGGCCTATATGGATGTGAAGCCGGAAAATGCCAATGGCAAAACGATCATGCTGATGCATGGTAAAAACTTTTGCGGGGCTTACTGGGGGCAAACTGCCAAAGACCTGAGTAAAGCCGGTTACCGGGTTATTATTCCTGATCAAATCGGTTTTGGCAAATCATCCAAGCCAAAGGATATTCAATACAGCTTTCAATTGCTGGCTCTAAATACCAAAAAGCTTCTCGATAGCTTAAAAATAAGTAAAACATCAGTACTCGGACACTCCATGGGAGGTATGGTTGCCAGTCGCTTCGTACTCATGTATCCTGAAGTGGTTGATAAGTTTATTCTTGAAAATCCTATCGGCCTTGAAGACTGGAAGGTTAAAGTCCCTTACGTTGGCATTGACCAGTGGTACCGGCAGGAGCTGAACAAAAACTACGAAAAAATTAAACAGTACCAGTTGGAAAGCTACTATGATGGAAACTGGAAGCCAGAGTATGAGCGCTGGGTTAACTTACAGGCCGGATGGACCTTAAGCCCCGAATATCGTTTTATTGCCTGGAACTCTGCACTTACGTATGACATGATCTTCACACAACCTGTAGTATATGAGTTTCCGCATATAAAAGCCCCTACTCTACTCATCATTGGCCAAAGGGACCGCACGGCTTTAGGGAAAAATCTGGTAAGCAAAGAAGTCAGGAAAACCCTCGGTCAGTATCCGGAATTAGGAAGAAAAACAAAGGATGCTATACCTAACGCCACTCTGGTGGAGCTGGACAATGTCGGGCACTTACCTCATATTGAAGCATATGACAGGTTTATCGACCCACTTCTTGAGTTTTTAGGCAAATAGGGAGATTTATTTGACAATAGTGACAGGCATGCTTTCATAGACATACCTGTAAATTTCGTCTACATCCTTATTTTTCAATGATATGCAACCAAGGGTCCAGTTCATTTTGTTGTCTATGGCATGGTCATACCCGGAAGGGACTCCATGGATGCCTATTTCTCCCCCTATTTTAGCCCCTTTAGGAATTCTCCCTTCCGCTATAGCCTTTTTGTGCTTGCTCCACGAGTCTTTTGTGGGATAATCAATCCATAGAAATTTCGACCAGCTTTTATGAGGATAAAACCCCCGGATGGAAAACACACCTTCCGGTGTTCTTTCATCACCTTCCATAAGTTTGTCTTCTACCGGATCTCCACCAAATACTACCGGGTATTCCTTTACTTTGGCTGCTTCTGTATACAAAGTAAGCTTGTAGTCGCTCTTATCTATGAGAATTTTCAAGTCCTTCTTTTTGATCTTTAGCGAATCAACCAATTGGTCGAGCTGTATACTGTAATTCAAATAGTCGTCATATCTGCTTGCAGAGCTACACTGCAAAAACACGATCAATAAAAGAATTGCAAATTTCAAACTTACTCTCAAAGCCATTGTTACTTTTTAAAGGTTAATAAGCCAAAACTTAATAACGCGTTGATAATCAAATTATTTTCAAATTATAAAAAGGAGTGATGAGCAAAAAACATCAAATAATAAAAACTAAAGCAGCACACCTTCTACACAGAGGTTGAAATACACTGATATTCCGATCTCAAAAAAAGCATTTTTTTTGAAATATTAATGCACTAAAATCTTTATTTAACCTGTGAAATATTATATATTTCCGTATGGCCCTCATTCTATATTGTCTGGCTTTGATAACCTCATTTTACTTACTGGCAGAAGTAAGTGATCGTTATTTCGTAGTTTCTCTGGACCAGATTGCAGAAAGATTAAAAATGTCTCATGAAATGGCGGGAGCTACATTAATGGCCATCGGGTCCAGTGCCCCGGAGCTGTTTGTAGCTATCATTTCCCTCGTTAGGTCTGGCGACCACGCTGCCATTGGCGTAGGTACTATTGTAGGCTCTGCATTGTTTAACATTTTGGTTATCATCGGGGCTTCGGCTGTTGTCCGCAATGCCAAGCTCATGTGGCAGCCTGTAGTAAGGGATTTTATCTTTTATGCGCTTTCTGTTGTAGCACTTTTTGTTGTACTAAAGGATGGTCTCATCACCTGGATGGAAAGCATTCTGCTTATCTTTTTTTATGGTGGGTACCTGCTTACAGTAATGAACTGGAAAAGGCTTTTCGATTTTGCAGATGGCGATCTCATGGATGAAGGTTATGAAGAACCTGCACTCAGGGGATGGAAAAAAATCTTTATCCCTCTGAATTTCCTTCTGAGAAAATTGTTTCCTCATCCCAGACGATATATCCTGACCTTCATATTTTCCATCTTGGTCATTGCCTTTTTGTGTTGGGTATTAGTGGAATCAGCCATAGGTATTTCAATGATCCTGGAAATTCCCGAGGTGGTTATAGCGCTTACCGTACTCGCCATAGGTACGTCTATCCCGGATATGATATCATCAGTCATCGTGGCGCGTCAGGGAAGAGGTGGGATGGCTGTCAGCAATGCGGTAGGCTCAAATATATTTGATATACTGATAGGATTAGGACTGCCCTGGCTGATCATGACACTGATTAAAAATGAGCCCATATTAACTCACGCCGAAGGCTTGAACGAATCGGTAATCTTGCTTTTTGCTTCTGTTGCTCTTATTTTTATAACCTTCGTTATCTACCGATGGAAGGTGAATAAAAAATTAGGGTACATCCTCATATTTATCTATGTAGCCTATCTGGCCAGAGAGATCATTGGTTTGTACTATTAGCAGTCTGACTGTAGGACAGATGACATTAAGCACAACCCAGCTCTGAAAAAGCACTTTCTATCAAACAAAAGTTGAAACCTTCTGTAGGGTTGAAGGCCTGATAAGGAGGGACAATATAGTTCGGGGACATTACCTACTGCCAGTGCTACAAAGCAGTCCAGCTTTAGCAAACTTTGGAAGTTTAGTAAAACCGAAATTAAGTTCTGTTCGCTTCCTGGCAAATTCGAACCCATCAGAAAACCGTGTGCATGGAGTCTACATTTCCACTCCCGCAGACTTCTCTCTGATGGGTCCGGTTTATCTTTAAAGATTATTATAACACCTTTTTAGCCAGATACTGCCCAAGCTCTTTGCCTGCCTTTGCATATGACTCCTGAATCCTGAACCCTGTATCAAAGTCGTATCCCATGCCGCCTCTGCCTGGAGATTTCTCAATGGTAACAACAGCTACAGGATCTGTAGATCCAGTTTTAACAAATACGGCTTCAAGATCTGTATAAGCATTTTTTCTTGCCACTCCCACATTAAAACCTGGCTCAGTAAATGTGGTTTTTAAAATTAACGTGTACTCAGCATCTGCAAAATCACCTCCCTTGAGATTGTTCTTTTCCAGTGTCTTGTTAAACAATTCCTCAAACTTCGGTTCAAACCTCTCTTTTCGATCTGATATCCAGTTTTGCTTCCACTTATCTCCTGATCCTGCTTCTTTCTCGTTCAACTCAGTAACTTTCTTATTAATGTAGTCTTCCTCCTTATCAAACTTTCCTACCCCCATATTACTATAGTCGTAAGTAATGTTCAGTTTCTTCTGATTTTTTAAAAAATCCAAATCACCAGATTTTACATTAATCTTTTGCGCGGAAACACCAGTTACCGAAGCCAGTAACAGGAGCATCATCATTAAGTTTTTTGTCTTCATAGTTTTTAAGGTTTTCTACAATTTAAAAATTATTTAAACTATTTTGATATTATTAAAATTATTCTTTGAGAAAAGCCACAGCCTATTATTAATTGAAAAACTTGTAAATAAGGGATGCGGTCAGAATCACCTGAAAAATTGCTAACATGAAGTATGTTAACGGCAGGATGATAAAGTACGGGTTACTGCCTTACTACCGGAGTTTCCATTATAACCCTATTAACGCTTATTCCTGCCGACAATCACTATGAACCCCTGACTATCAACAGAATACAGGAAAGCACATCCGAATGTGCTGTAACGCCATAAAACATCAGTTATTCCCCTCTGTTTTAATGTTGAAATAATTCTGACATTAAACCTAAGAATATATGAAAGCTGTAAGATATCATAAACCTAAAG
>NZ_SMLW01000668.1:11471-33540 GCF_009711405.1 Fulvivirga kasyanovii
ACCCAAAAATCGAGAACAAGCGGGATGCTATAATTAAAGTCACTGAAACAGCAATTTGCGGATCAGACCTGCATATTTACAACGGTAAAATCCCTCAGTTGGAGAATATGATCGTGGGGCATGAATTCATGGGAGAAGTGGTAGAAACGGGATCAGCCGTTACTAACCTGAAACGTGGAGACAGGGTGGTTGTTCCCTTCCCCATCAGTTGCGGACATTGCTTTTTCTGCCAGCATGACCTGTACCCACATTGCGAAAGCTCTAACCACAAGCACTACGGTCCGGAAGGTGGGCTTATGGATCAAAAAGGCGCAGCGCTTTTCGGCTATACTGATCTTTATGGCGGCTATGCAGGAGGCCAGGCCGAGTATGTGCGTGTTCCTTTTGCCGATATAGGCCCCAGGAAAGTGCCCGAAAACCTTACGGATGACCAGGTCCTTTTCCTTACCGATATTTTCCCTACGGGTTATATAGCGGTTGACTGGGCTGACCTCAAAGGAGGCGAGACAGTAGTTGTGTTCGGATGTGGCCCGGTGGGTATAATGGCCCAAAAGTCTGCCTGGCTTAAAGGTGCCAAGCGGGTAATTGGGGTCGACATTCAGCCTTACCGAATGGAGAAAGCCAAAAAAGTGGCCAATTCAGAAGTGCTCAATGCCGCAACAGACGACGTAGTGGAGATCATCCGGGAAATGACCGAAGGAAGAGGTGCCGATGTCTGCATTGATGCGGTAGGCATGGAGGCTGACAGGAGCATTTTAGAAAAGGTACTTAATACGGTGACGGTACAGGCCGGAACAACCAACGTATTGGAAAATTGCTTCAGCGCTGTAAGAAGAGGTGGTGTAGTTTCGGTCGTTGGCGTTTATGGCTCCAATTACCACAACTTTCCGTTTGGACAGTTCTTTGATAAAGGACTCACCCTCAAAGCGGGGCAGGCTCCTGTACAGGCCTACATAGACACACTGATCAAGCTCGTGGAAGAGGACAAAGTCACACTGGAGGATATTATAACGCATAAACTGCCACTGAAAGATGCCCCTCATGCCTATGACATATTTAACAAAAAGGAAGATGATTGCTTAAAAGTGGTATTAACGCCATGATGGGAGATGTGACGAAAGAATGAGGGATTGACCGGTAACCTAATGGATGGGTAAGCCACTAAAGTTTAAAACAATAAAATTATAATTGATATGGCAACATCATCCTTCGAGGTAAAGACTTATTCTTACTATAACTGGTCATCCAGAAAAACAGGAAAAACAAACCTTATCCTTAAAGGTGCTGTCGGGGAAGTGTGTTCGGTGTGGTTTTATGAAGACCCGGACAGTGATCTCCCGGAGGCACGCAAAGAGGGTAACTACCATGCTTTTTATTACCATCATCATCAGTTGCAACATCTGATAGATATGCTAAGGAATGAAAAACCAGTCTACGTCTACTTTAATAACGACAGTGGTTTTAACAACTCCAGAATATCTACCGCCGATGAGCCCGTTGGTGAAGGGGAGCAAAGTTAAAAGCGGAAAATCCATACTCACCGGTTCGAGCCGAGCCGGTGGGTTTATTTTATGGCATGCATGCCAGAAGTATCTGACAACACAGGTTTGCTCATATCATAAGCCATAATATGATATTCCTGTCCGTTATATTGAAATTCGCCAATAACACTCCAACCCAGCTTGTTGACATGGGCCTTTAGCGAACGGAAATTTGCTTTATTGATAAATGTAGCAGCCAAAGGATAACGATCCGACATGCCCAATCGCATTTCTTCAAAAAGGGACCTCAACAAATTGCCTCCCCTGTAATTGCGGTCAATACATATCGGCCCGTACTGAAAGCTATTTTCGGTAGTCAGTACATGTCCTGGAAATGTAAGCTGGGGAAACAAGGTAGTCATATACGTAAAAATGGGCCATTGAGCATAGTAGTCCCAACTACCGGCAAAGATATATGCTACCACCTCACCTTTGTCCAATGCCAGGAACAGGCCCTTTTCAGCAATAATGTTTTCGACTTGTTCTACAGTAAATGGCGTGGTTACGAAGCCATCCTTTCGTTCCTCTTCTTTGAGATTGTTAAACAGGTATTTTTCCTGCAGGTTCAAAACTTTTTGAACATCATCAATTTTAGCACTTCTTATTTCCATATAGTCAGGGATGGTTAGCCTCTCAAATTTGCATCGAGTACTTCCTCAGAAGAATATGATGAGGCCGGATTGGCAAATTTCACTATTCGATAACTTAAGAACCCTCCTAATGCAGCTCCGAGAAGGGCAAACAGATACACCAAAGGGCTTTCTCCGTACAGGATGGCACCTGTCATGGCACCTGCTATTTCTAGACCAAACAGCAACGCCAACATGATCACTACATATTTCCAGGGTTTCAGTCCCTTTTCCCGGGCAATTTTACTTATGGATTTCCCAAGGGTAAGAACAGTCAAAACTTCAAGCATGTTACACAGTCATAAAATTACCAACTACCATTCCACTTATGTGGTTTATTGGCAGGAACAGCAATGTAATCAATTACCTTGAAATTAGGATATAAAAGGCAGGAATGTTGTAAAGCCTGTAGAGACTATTTTAGAAAAGCGAAAGGATGAGGAAGTAACTCTTAAAAAGATGGCTGTACCAGGAATCTAAATTCTCCGGTACAGCCTTTGGATCTTTTATTTTTCTGCGTAAAAGCAACGGAATATACAAGATTCAGCCCCTGTAGGGTAGCAGGCTATTGTATTTCCACCTTTTACCGTGTTTTCTTCACCTTGTTTAAAATCGGTAATAAAGCTTTGTACTTTAAGGTCCTGGATTGATAGTTTGGTTTTCTTCATGATGTTAGTTTATTTAAATATCCCTCACTTCTATGGTTTTTGGGAATTACCATAGTGCAATCTGAGAAATTTTATAATATCAAAACATCACCGTTAACCGGGATTTCACAGCATACCTGCTTACAGGTAAGGGAGTTACCTAAAATTTAAGCTCAAGGGTCAGGTAAAAAGTCCGGCCATCCGCAGGTATTATACCGGGACCGGGGTAGCCGGATGCCCTTCGGGTAAAATACTTGTTGTCTGTAATGTTATTAACGCTGGCCTCAAGTTTGGCAAATTTATACCTGTAGCTGGCAGAGAGATCCATAACATAGTAAGTAGGTATAGGACCAGATACGGCCCCCGGCACCATATCATCAGCATTGGTAGCGTCGGTAAAGTGCTTCTGAACGTAGGAGTATTGATAGGTAACTTTAAAATCGTTGTGGATAAAAGACAGACCGGTACGTACACTAAAGGGAGGTACAAGCTCTACCTTGTTGCCCTCTATAGCCTCCTCGTCACTTTGCAGGTACCTGGCATCTATTACGGAAGTATTTACAAATAAATTCAGGCTGTTTTGAGAGTCTACTCCCAATGCATTGAACAGCTCCAGCTCCCCAAAGGCCTCGAGCCCGGTGCTGTAGGCATCAGAAATATTTCCTCTGTAACGGTACACCCTGAAGTTCACAGTGTCCTTTTTCTGAATGGCACTTATACGATCATTATAACGAAGGTAGAAAACGCTTATATCATAATTGAATTTCCCAGGTTTGCTGCCTCGTATCCCCAGATCAAAGTTATACCCGAATTCATCTTTGATGTTTGGATCAACCACCAGGTTAGGGTTAACCACCCGGATATCATTAAAATTGATTGACTTATAGTTTTGCGAGAAATTGGCATAAACCTCCTTATGCTTAAGCTTATAGCTAAGGCCTAACCCGAAGAATACAAACGATCTGGAACGTTCACGGGATTCATATTCCTGATAAGTAGAGTCTTTCTTAAAGCCAGTGACAGGGTCCTTCACAAACGTGCTCTTCTGATAGTACCCATCAGCACCTGTGTAGATATGTTCGAAACGTACACCCGGGGTTACGCTGAACTTATCCGTGATGTCAAATATGTTTTCAGTAAATATGGATATGTTTTCACTGGGAAGGTCAAAGTCTGAATCCTCAAGGTTATCAGGATTTAAAAATGTAAAGTGAGGCTCACTAGTGGCATCGGCCAGTCCCTGCTTTCTGTCAGTAAAGCCGTTGTAGTATCGGGCGCCTACCAACGCTACTGCCTGCCTTTTGCCGATATGATAGTTGTAGATCAGACGTGTTTCATTGCCGATGTTGTGAAACTCGTCGGAGAACAGGTTCCTTTCCTTCTCAAGTTCATCGGTACGGTCGATCCTTCCCAGGTTGCCCAGGGCATCCCTCCCGCCGATGAGGGCAAAAGTCCTGACGTTCAGCTTCAGCCTGTCGTTGATCCTGTAATCAATGGTATTGGCAAACAAATTCCAGTTGACCTGAAACCAGTTTCTGCCTCTTATCGACTGCCGTGGATCCTCTAAAAAGAACTGATCGGTAAGACCACCGGGCTGCTGGGCGAGGTAATCCATAAAAGTATATTCAAACTTTACGGAAAAACGGTCAGACGCCTCATATTTTAAGGCTCCATAGGCCATTTTTGAATCAAAGGAGCTGTTCTCTCTCCATCCCTCCCCTCTTTTATATTGGAAGAAAGTGTAGTAGTTCCATTTACCTACCGTACCTCCAAGACTGTTGAATGTGCTGAAGAATCCATAAGAGCCAACCGTATTACGCGTTATGGCCTCGATTTTTTTATCCTCAGGTCCTTCCTTCATTACAAAGTTCAACAGTCCGCCAAACTGTGTACCATACTGCAGGGAAGCGGCACCTCTCACCACTTCTATGCGTTCCACCGCCTCGGTTGCCGGTGTATAGTAGCTCTCAGGATACCCTAAAGCATCCGCACTGATGTCGTAGCCATTTTGCCTTACATTGAAATTTGCCGTCCTGCTGGGGTCAAGTCCGCGGGCACCGATACCCAACTGCAACCCTGCGCCGTCACTTTCCCAGATGTTCAGGCCGGGGACCTTGGCGTACACCTGCCGACTGTTGTTTACAGCAAGGTTTGCCGTAATATCCCTAAGTTCGATTACCTCATTTTTCTTGGCCTCATATATAGCTGTCCCCTCAACGGCCTGTAGTCTGCGGATACCCGTGGTTTCCTCTCTTTGGCTTTTGATCGTAACGTTGTCAAGTTCAGCGGCCAGGTCAGTTAATTCAAAGTCTACATTTACCACCTTGTTCTCTTCAGTGAGATTTACTTCCTTCGACAAGGTAGCCTTGCCCATTGAAAATGCAGCCAGTGTGTAGGTGCCATAGGGGATATCATTCAATTCAAACCGCCCTTTTCTATCCGTAGAAGTAATATAAGCCGTGTTCTGAAGAAAAACCTCCACCTCAACCAGTGGCTCACCTTCCATGGATTTAACCGTGCCGGTAATAATGCCCTGAGCACCTGCCTGCACCGCCAGTAAAACAAAAATCAGGGTAATGTACTTAAACTTCACTTTCATCAATTCTTATAGGATAAAATCCATTTTTTATGACCAAATCCATCCTGCTCTTTAGTCAGATCCACTTCCGGGTCAATGAACAACCGGCTACCACTGCCATTCAAGGTTACATAGGCCTCCGCCCTAACCTCGGGGTCTCGTATGCCTTGTTTTATATATTCCTGCTCCAAAAAATGGGCATATTGTAATATCATATCCGGCTGGGTCGACATCTGCTTTTCCTGCATTGGTGTCAGATATTCATGCGCATAGGCTTCCCATTGCCGTCCTGTCTCAGGGTCTTTTATATGAAAGATCACATATCCGGCCTTTTCCATCAACATCACCCTCCACGAAAATCTGTAGCCCTGCTCTGTCCAGAACAGTTTCCCCGGATAAAGCGTAAAACGCCATGGCAAGATCACCTGTACAAGCAAAAAACAAGCAAAAAAGCCGACAACCCACCGACTTGCAGCCGAAGCCACATATTTCTGAGGAGCAACATCTCTGTAAACTCTCAGGCGCTGCAAAACAACAGTTATTTTTTTTATTAAACCCTGATGAAAATCAGGTGAAAAGAAGATCGTTGTAGCCAGTATCATAATAAAGGGAAACATCCCTATCGGGAAAAGCAACCAGGTAAGTATATGAAAGGCTATAACTGCAACATATGCATAAGGTCTTGTACGCTTATAAAACAAAAGGAAAGGAATAGAAAGATCATAAACAGCTCCAAACCAACTAAAAAAGTACGCCACCCATACTTCTTCAAATAAAAAGCCCACTACCGGTACATGCGCATTGGGTGGAAGCCACATTCTTAAAGGCAGTGCTTCCATAAGCCAATCATAGTTGAGCTTGGCAACTCCGGCATAAAAGTAAACCAGTGCCAATTGAAGCTGTATGATCAGTACACACCAATAGGGCACTTCACGCACATAGAGTGCCGGTTTACGCCAGACGTCAAGGGAAAAATGACGATGTGCGGGCAAAAAGATCATAACAAGGCTGACAAGACTGACGAAATAGTAGTGGTTGAGGTAATTGGTTTTATCGATAAGTTCCACATAGGTAAATGCCAGAAAAAATACTGTAGCAGATATCCTGTAGAAGGCTCCCGCCATAACGCACAATGCGGCTATGGCCATAACAATGAAAATCACATAAATACCCGTCTCCCCAAGTGGTTTTATCCATTCAAAACCATAATAAGAAAAGAAAAAGCGCGGCATCACGTATTGGGAATCTACCCAACCGTTGAGCATAAAACGCATCACGCTCACAAACATTATAAAGCCAAAAAGCACCCTGAATACGACTAAGGGTGCAATTGATATCGGCTTATATATGAGGTCACGCATGTTTTTACAGCCTAATCTCCATCATTATCCTGATAAGTAATCAGTACTCCAAGCGCTGACGGCATATCAGCCTTTAGCAAAACCACAAGTTTCTGTAGTTCCGTATAAGCTTCATCCGCAGGTGTGGGGTTGGATTCTACGGTTTCCTGATACGGAGTAGGTATCTCTCCTACTTCTTTCATAGCACTTTCAAACTGCTGTTTGATAGCATCTGAAAGCAAGCCTCCGTTATACTGGGCGTTGATCGTAGTCAGATAATCATAGAAGCTGATCTTATCTCCCTCTACACCTATGCCCATGTAGAAATTATATAGCGCCTCAAGGTTTTCGGAAGCCAGGGAAATGGACAGATTGCTATAGCCGGCCTCTACCTCTCCTGGTATGGGAATGCCCTGAGACCTTTTGCCAAGAGGAATACCAATCTTGGCATCGCGCGCCTCTCTCTCTACAAATTTATTCAGCTCATTGACCATCAGCCCTACACTGCTACCTACATCTGTACCATCACTATTAATGAATACCGACCTGTAGTCGCCACCCGATGCTGACCATGCTGTAGCCACTTCCGATACTCTGGAGCGCATGTCAGCAGCAACCGCCTTCAGGTAATCCTTTCTATTGGCAGCGTCAGCGTCAGTGGTAAACATATCCACAATACCCTGATCGGTGTCAGCAATACCATACAAAAGGTAGCCAACAGCCGGGAATCCTTTTTCATCCTGCCCCGAAAGGGTGTTAAAATCATAGGTCCCACTTGAAATATTGCTGTTGATGGAAATGTAGTCAGCAGGAAATGAATTAACAGAACTCATCAGCAAAACATCGAACGCCGGACCAAACTCCCAGAATGAAGCCCTTTGCCAGGCATGGTAAGCCTGCTCGAACGCATTGCGGGAAGCTGCAAGGGAGGATAAATCCGGGGAAGTAATAAATGCATTGAGTGCCTCATCTAAAGCAATTACTTCTTTATTCAGTGTATCATACGCAGGCAGGATCACATTGCCTGCCAGATCTTCCAACATGGCTTTACGATCAAAACCGGGAGTGCTACCCCCGGTTTCGTCATCGCTACAGCTTGTAACTACAATGAGATTGATTAATAATATTGCAGAAAGTAATTTCTTCATTTTACAATTGGTCTTTGACAGCCTCAAGTGAAGGATATGCCGCTACTATAGTAGCTTTAGCTTTTTGAATTCCCGCAAGGGTCACTTTCCAGAAATTACCGTCTGTACCCAAATCAGTATTTAATATTTCGTTGATCTCAGCCTGGGTGATCTTCTTAACCGGGCTGTATTGCAAAGCTTTTACAAAAGCATAACCTTCTGACAAATGGTGTAGCAAATTGCCCTGATCACCGGCACTAAGATCGCTCATCGCTTCATTAAGATAATGTACGGCAGTAGCGGCTGCTACTAACTCATGGCCTTCGTAAATGATTGCTTTTTGCTCGTTCTTCACATCATTTCTTTTAGCAACAATAGCTGCTCTTCCGGTCAGGTATGCATTCATAAGCATGCTGTTTACACCCAGCAGTTCATCACGGCCATTGGTATAGTTGGCCCAAAATCTTTTATCCTGATCAGACAAAACAGGGTTACCATTAGGAAAATCAACCGGAACACCCCAGTAACCGAAAGCCTCGTCCCAGTGATGCTCCATGGCAGTGTAATTTTTGCCATCTACCAACGTTTCATTATCCACATCATCACCGGTTTTAGCATCAGACAAGTAGGCGTTGTATATCTGGTTGTAGAATACCGCGCCCATAAGTCCTTTTTCAATAAACTGGGTAAATTCCCAGCCTTTATCATTTACAAGAATGAATTTAGACCCTCTTGCATAAAGTCCGGCCTGACCATCGCTGGCAGTAACTCCGGAGTTGCTTGCTGCTTCAGCCTCGGCAAACAGGTCTTTAAACCATTGTACATCAGAAGCAAAAGTTTTATCCTCCAACTGCTTGGTAGAAGCATTGAGGTCAGCACTGGTAAAAGCATCATTCTCATTGGCATACATGTTCAACAGTTTAGAGGCTTCTATAGGCTCTCCTGCATCTCCGGTAGAAAGATAGCTTTTGATCTCCGATACCATATTCAGGCGGTCAGTTTGTCCCTGGTAACTTACCGTTGACTGACCATCTCTAGTGAATTCATAAGTAGCAGGTACCTCAACATTGGGTTGTGCATCTTCGTCATCATCGCAAGAGAACAAAGCAGCTACAAACAACAGACTATACAATAATTTTAATTTCATGTGGGTTTAGACTATTCTTATTTAGACTTTATTTAAATAATGACGCAAATATAACAGCCACCGACCAGTCATCAAATTTTGTTTAGAATAATTTTAAATAAAAATAATGAATTGATGATCAGGGATATTGAGCCAACAGCAGTCGACCGAACTAGTTACGGCTTTACTAAACACTGATATTAACAACCTGCTTTACTAATCCCTGAAGGCTTAGTAAAGCTATACCGTTGCCAACCCGCGAGCCTGACTAAAAACCAATCGACCATGCCATACCAAAGGAACAAAGAACTGCTGATCGGGTACCTTGCCCTTACAACGTGCAACCCTGCTTATTAAAATACAGGGATTCTTTCTTATCGTCGATTAAACTTCTAAAAAGGCGGCTCTATCAAGAAAATGGCAATTTCTATTTAGCCACTATCTGCATGAGAATGCCACAAAGCCAGGCTCCATAGGTGCCTAACGCATAACCCAATACCGCCAACAACACGCCTACAGGTGCCAAGGCAGGGTGAAAGGCCGCGGCCAAAACGGGTGCAGACGCCGCTCCTCCAATATTGGCTTTGCTACCTACAGCCAGGAAGAAATAAGGTGCTTTAATAAGCTTGGCAACAATAATGAGCAGAACAACATGTATGGCCATCCAGATCAGCCCAACCAGGAAGAAGCCTGGATTTTCGAGAATAGCAAGCACGTCCATCTTCATACCAATGGTGGCGACGAGTATAAATATAAAAACGGTTCCAATCTTAGAGGCTCCGGCTCCTTCGAGTTCACGGAGTTTGGTAAAAGAGAAAATTACACCGATAGTTGTGGATATGACCACAATCCAGAAAAACTCGGCATCCAGACTGAAGTTTTTAAGGTAAGGTGCATTTTCTGCAATATAAGGAGCTACAATGTCGGCTATAAAATGTGAGAAACCTGTTGCACCAAAGCCAATGGCCAAAATGACCATCAAATCTGCTACCGAAGGGATTTTGGCAATACTCAGGCTATAGGCTTCCATTTTATTTTTTAACTTGGTAATGGCGCTGCTGTCAGCCTTTAGAAAGTTGTCGATATCATCGGCACGACCTATTCCCAACAGCAAAGCAGCCATCCAAAGCTCAGCAACGATAACATCTACGGTAATGCTGACAGAAAAAAGGCTGTCGGAAGGCTGAAACAATTCATACATGGCCGCCTGATTGGCACCTCCCCCTATCCAGCTTCCTGCTATGGTGGTCATGCCGCGCCAAACAGCGTCAGGGCCTATACCTCCCACAAAATCAGGCTCTATGGCTGAAACTATGAGTATGGCTAATGGCCCGCCTATAACTACTCCGACAGTTGCGGTAAGGAACATGACCAGCGCTTTAGGTCCCAGTCTGATAATTTCTTTCAGATCAACACTTAGTGTTAGCAGCACCAGACATGCGGGCAACAGGTATCTGGATGCCACAAAATAGAGCCTGGATTCTTCCGCATCGACCAACCCGAAGGTGTTCAACAGCGATGGCAGGAAATAGCAAAGGAGTATGGTTGGTATTATTTTATAAAATTTTTGCCATCCCGGATTCTTGCTGGCAGCAGTTTTAAATACTACGGCCAGAATAGTCATCAAAATACCAAAAATAACAGCATCATTGGTAAAAAAAGGCTCTATATGTTCTTCTTTCATGGGGTAATCGAAAAGTTTAAAGATGCCAAACTAATCGATAATTGAGTAGAATTACAAATTCAGCTCCATTTCACGCACCAGTGCTACCAGTTCGGACAGCATCATTGCAGTAGCTCCCCATACTACTTTGCCTTCAATATCGAAGAACGGGGCATTTAGGCGGTAATTCCCTCGTACCAGTATGTCCTTTCTTTTCAAAGTGGTTTCTTTTACCAGCATTGACAGGGGCACTTCTATGAGCGCTTCCACCTCATAAGGATCGATATTAAACTCCGGGTATTTGTCAATATAGCCAACCACCGGTGAAACCCGGAAATTGCTGGGTGGAATATACAGGTCAGTAAGCCTGCCAATCACCTGTACATCTGACTGTTGCACGCCTATTTCTTCATAGGTTTCCCTCAGTGCTGTAAATTCCAGATCGGGGTCTCCCTCCTCCCACTTACCACCAGGAAAACTTACCTGGCCACCGTGGGTCCCCCTGTAATCGTGCCGCTGGGTCAGGGGCAGGTATATTTCATTGTTTTTAGGATACAAAAGCACCATTACCCCACCTAAACGAACATCATTCCTGTTCAGGTCAAAACGGGCCTCAGTACTCTCTTTGGGCATCATTATCCGTTGCGCCTCGGCCCCCGGCAGAGGCTTGCCCAGCCTCTCCTGCAAAAGATCAACAAATTTGTAAATCACTTTTTATTAAATGCGTCTCTATTGGTTAATTCAACATATGACTTGCCTGTAACCGGCTCTCCCTTCAGCTCTCCAGCCACTGAGCACATCCCTTCCCAGTAATAAAGTTTATAAAAAGCGGTAAATCCAACCCCAAGTTCCTGGTCAGGGATACGGGCTTCAATAACAATATCCAGCTCCTGGTCTGGGACTTTAACCCGCCACTTCACAGGGTAAATGGCTTTGGACCGGTCACTTTTCCAATATTCCAGTTCTTCCAACTCGATATCTCCCTCATGTAAGGTCACAGCATTCCCTTCTTCAGTGTAATAACTGCCACCAAACAGCACTTTGTCATCACCAAAATGGTGCAGTCTGTAAAGCATCAACTCACTCTGCGGACTATCAAGTTGTACTGAAATCCAGTCCCAAGCCACTTCTTTCTGCCATACACCCACACAATTCCACTGCCGGTCATACCACAGCTCACCGGCCACCTCAATATTTTTACTCCCAATATTCAACTGTCCCTGAGCTTTAAGTCTCGGAAACGAGTAATAGCCTGCCTTGGCATATTCTCCATACGTTTCATAACCCGTTCCGTTGTGTAGCAGTACCGGTTTAAGCGGCTCGGTTTTCAGCTCCACGTCTACCTGTTCCTTTTTCATATTGGCCTTTATGTGGTATTTTCCCATCTCACCTACAAGCCTATGGGACCTGCCTTTATCTTCAACTACCAGACGAAGCGGCAACTCGGGCTTAAGCAACGAGTCCAGTTTCACAATTTTATAATCATAGATAAACCGGCCACTTTCCGGATCGGTAATGGCAAAGTTGGTCATCAGATAGTCGTTCTTGTTCCGTGGGTTGAAATGGAATATCACGTATTCTATCCCGTATTCATTTCCCGAGTTTACATCATCCAGATGCCCGGTAAAATACCACCATTCCAATGAATTCTTAAAATGCAGCGCTTCATCTTCGGGTAAATGTGCTTTTTCATTGTAAATATCGCTGCCGTTATATGGAGTAAATTTGCACGAAACCAATAAGGGCAGGCATATCAATACCAGTTTTTTCATCATCAGTCTAAACATCAATAAAATTAAGATGTTTGTATAATAAAATTGGTAATTTGTAATTATTATATAGTTAACCTTTGATTTAATGCCCAGGCGGATACTTCAGATTGTTTTTCTTCTACTAAGTGCTTCTCCTGTACTTGCCCAGGAACCCATAATTAACTGTACAGACTCTGTTTTTTGCGTTCCTGGAGTTGTGGGCTTGCCTCGTTCAAAGGGAATAGTTATAAAACGGGAAATTGTAAGGGATTATTGGATTAAATCCGAATCAGGAGATGGAAAATCATCTGCAGAAGTGAGAAGAAACCGGCGCTGGGAGTTTAAGTTAAGGGCTCCAATTATCCTGAAAGATGGTTTTAAAATGGCAGCCGGCGTCAAGTATTTTGTCGAAGAATTTAACTTTGAACAACCTGATAACCTTGACTATCCGTTTTATCAGAACCTGGAAAATCGTTCTTTAAGAAGCATAAGGGGTGAGATCTTCATGGTAAAACCTACCCGCACCAACAAATACTACTTGTTGAGGTTAAGTGCTGGCCTAAATGGTGATTATCAGTCAGAATCATTCGCCAAAAATGATTTTTTCAAATTTTCAATTTCCCCATTGATCGGGTGGAAGAAAAATGACTATGTTTCCTATGCCTTTGGGGTTGCCTTTAGCTATGGCTTCGGAAGGCGCTCCATATACCCTCTCGTCGCTTACAACAGGTCTTTTAACAACCAATGGGGCATAGAAACGATTCTACCTGCCGAAATAAAACTGAGGTATAGCACCCTTAACCTGAAAAACTACTTTTACGCCAAGGCAGAGCTACACGGTTCCAACTACAGCATCCGGCTGGATGAAGCCAAAAATGACCTGGTTTTCCTGGACAAATCAGAGGTCCGGTTCTTACTTACCTGGGAGCGGGAGATACACGACTGGCTGTGGTTTGGCCTGGAGGGAGGCCTGAGGAGCAACATTAACTTCGACCTTTCCGACGACGCTTCTATCAGTGCTGATGTCCTTGTTGAAAACCGCCTGAACTCTGCCTTTGTATACAACTTCAGTATTTTTGTAGTACCTCCGAGAAAATTACTCAAATAAGTTTTCCTCATCTAACCTCATGCAAATCAGGACATTTTCAGAATGAAATTTTGAAAAATCCCCCGTTTTACGGGATAAACTACTGAAAATTACCCCCTTTGCAAGTTTATATTTCGATTTTTAATTTATACCTTAATCCTGCAATATTTATGTCAAACCTAAAAACCGACAACGATGAAGAAAAATTACTATTTTCTTCTGGCCGCATGTTTGAGCTTAATGCTCTCTCACATAGCATATGGCCAGGAGACCACCGTCAGTGGAAAAGTGACGGAAGCCAAAAGTGGCGAGCCTATTGCAGGTGTTAATGTTATTGTAAAGGGCACCACCAACGGTACCATAACCGATGGCAATGGTGAGTACAGCCTCAAGGTTAATGACGGGACCTTTCTGGTTTTTTCATTTATAGGCTATAAAAACAAAGAGGTTGCAGTTACCGGCACCCGGCTGGATGTTACACTCGAGGAAGACGTCACCAGTCTGGAAGAGGTAGTGATCAGTGGACTTGCATCAAATATCAAAAGAAGTAACCTCGCCAACTCGGTAGCCTCCATATCAGCCAAAGAGATCATAGGTACCACTACACCACAAACTGTAGATGGTGCGCTTTATGGCAAATTTAAGGGGGCAAACATTGTAGCCAACTCAGGTGCCCCGGGAGGTGGTATAGCAGTTAAACTCAGAGGTATCACGTCAATTACCGGTAGCTCTCAGCCTCTGTTCATAGTTGATGGGGTTTATGTTGACAACTCCTCCATTGCTGCGGGACTTAACGTCGTTTCTGCGGCCGCAGCCGGTGGTAGTGCATCAAACCAGGATAATCCATCTAACAGGATTGCCGATATATCTCCTGAAGATATTGAAACCATTGAGATCCTTAAAGGCGCTTCGGCTGCTTCTATTTACGGATCGAGATCTTCTGCCGGTGTAGTGGTTATTACCACTAAAAAAGGAACGCCCGGAAAAACTAAAATACGTCTGGAACAGTCTGTAGGCCAGACTTCAATCCTCAACCCTCTAGGCACCAGAACATTTACCGAGCAAAGGATACGAAATACGTATTTTGCACCAGGCGATAACGAAACCCCTCAGGAAACTGCCGAAAGGGAAGCTGCCGCTGCTGCAGAAGTACTAAGGTTTCAGAATGCCCGGGATGCCGGTCTTATTCATGATTATGAAGATGAGCTTTACGGCCACAAAGGGCTACTACTCAACACTGTGCTTAGTGCATCAGGTGGAAATGAAGATACCCGTTACTATGGCTCATTCCTTCGAAAAGACGAAGAAGGTATCGTTGAAAATACGGGATATGAGAAAACTTCCATGAGATTAAACTTCTCCCACGATATTGTTGAAAATGTAAATGTGGCGCTCACATCAAATTACATTTTATCTACTGCTGACCGGGGATTCTTCAACAACGACAACTCTGGTACTACTATGGGTATATCTTACATTTCAACCAGACCATATACCCAGCTTTTTCCGGATGAAAACGGCAACTATCCTAACAACCCGGATGCCCCTTCAAACTTCCTGCAAACCAGGGATCTTATCACTAACCGCGAAGAAGTGCAAAGATTTATCGGTAGTGCCAAACTAGAGGCTACACTCTTCCAAAATGACAACATGCAGTTGAAGTTTATCGGTTTAGCCGGTTTGGACAGTTATACTTTAAAAACCACTGCTTTATTCCCACGGGAGCTTCAGTTTCAGCAAGGAAACAACGGAACGGGTGGTGCCTCCATCCAAGGCAGGACTGTACTGGAAAACCGAAACCTGCAAGCCTTCCTGGTACATAGCTACTTCCCTTCCAATAAACTGAGTTTTGTAACCCAGCTCGGGGTGCTTAAGCTGGATTTTAACAGGAACACAACGCTGATCACGGCTACACAACTTATTGGTACCCAATCCAACCTGGACCAAGCCAGTGCCATAAGTGCTGAGCAGACCATACAGCCAGAAGAAGATGCCGGTTTCTTCATTCAGGAAGAAGTCAACTTCGCTGACCAGATCATTGCTACTGTAGGTGTGAGGGCTGATAAATCCTCAAACAATGGTGATGTAAATAAACTGTTCTACTACCCTAAAGCCAACCTCGCCCTTAACCTCCACGAATTTGGGTTCTGGGGAATTGACGCCGTTAATACATTGAAGCTTAGAGTTGCCTATGGACAAGCCGGTAGATTTGCAACTTTCGGTTCCAAGTACACCGGTTTCGGTAGTGTTATCATCGACGGACAGGCAGGTTCGCTGATCGGCACACAACTGGGTAACCAGGAAGTTGAGCCTGAAAAGCAGTCTGAAATAGAGACTGGTTTTGATATTGGTGTGATCAACAACAGAGTAATGTTTGATTTCACTTACTATAAGAAAAATGTAACTGACCTGCTTTTAAGTGCTCTTGTGCCTACTTCAAGCGGTTACACTTCGCAAATTATCAACGGTGCCGAACTTGAAAATCAGGGTATAGAAATGGGGCTTAATGTTCTGGCCATAGACAAGCCGGACCTGAAATACAACTCTTCTTTGAACTTCTGGTTCAACCGTTCGGAAATTACCGAGCTGAGGGTTCCTGCATTCAATACAGGTGCTTTTGGCGCTACTTTAGGTACGCTTAGAATAGAAGAAGGCAAAAGTGCCACGCAGCTAGTGGGTATTGACCCCAACAATCCTGATGGTGTAACCAAATGGGGTGATGCCGAGCCAGATTTCCAGATGTCGTGGAACAACTTCATTACCTGGAAGAACTTTGAATTTTCGTTTTTATGGCACTGGAAACAAGGTGTTGAAAACGTGAATTTGTCAACGCTTTTGACTGACCTTAACGGTACCAGCGCCGACTTTGACGATGGCGACCTTGACCCGACTGGGCAATTGCAAAACGGGCCGTACCGGCTGTCGCAATTGGGTGTATCAGCAGAAACTTTCGTAGAAGATGCTTCTTACATCAGACTGAGGGAGGTAGGTTTATACTACAACCTTGATGAAGACCTGCTCCTGAACGTATTTAACGGTGTATTCAATGGTGTAAGAGTTGGTTTTTCAGGTTATAACCTGCTAAACTTCTTCGATTACAACAGTTACGATCCTGAAGTATCCAACTTTGGTGGCGACGGGCTTTCAACCGGTGTTGAAGTTACCCCGTTCCCTTCTGCAAAAAGATATTTTTTCCACCTGGCTTTAGAATTTTAATTTGAAAGAAAATGAAAAAGACATTGATATATAAAAGCAAATTAGTCGCTCTTGCCATAGCCTGTATGCTTTTTGCTACCGGTTGCGAGATCGATGAGCTGGACGACCCCAACAACCCGAGTGTTGACCTGGTCAATGATGCTACGCTAAGTGAGCTCCAGAACCTGATCACCGGTATCGAGGCCGGCATGAGAAACAGACTGGGCACATACTATGATGATGTAGGTGTGATAGGAAGAGAGTTTTACCGGTTCTCCGGTTCTGACCCGAGGTTTACTGCCGACCTTCTCGGAAAAGGTTCCGCGGAGTTAGACAATAACACCTTTTACATCACCGGCCCGTATGCCGAAAGATACAGGGTGATAAAGAACACTAACTTCCTTTTGGAGGCTGTAGATAAAACTTCGGCAGCGATCAGCGATGCGCAAAAGAACTACATGCGTGGATTTGCCAAAACCATCAAGGCTTACCAACTGCTGCTGAACCTGAACCTGCTGTACCAAAACGGGATAAGGACCAACGTAAGTGATCCTGATAACCTCGGGCCATTCAGGTCTTATGAGCAGTCACTTGATGACATAGAGGGCTTGCTCAACGAAGCAGCTACTGAGCTTTCCGGTAGTGAAGACGAATTCGTATTTAGCCTAAGTTCTGGTTTTGCAGGGTTCGATGATCCGGCAAGCTTCCTGGAATTCAACAGAGCCATTGCGGCCAGAGTTGCTGTATACCAGGAGGATTTCACCGCCGCACTGGACTACCTGGATGATTCCTTTTTCGATTTAACCGGAGACTTAAATACAGGGCCTGAGCATTTCTTTTCTACCGCAGGTGGAGATGTGACCAACCCATTGTTTTTCCCGGCCAATGCCAGCGGAGAAACCAGAGTGGCACACCCCACATTCGTAACTGATGCTTTGGCTAATGACGACAGGCTTAGCAAAGTTTCTGAAAGGGAATCTGCAGCATCTTTGGATAACCTCACCAGCAATTATGATGTTATGGTATATCCTTCACAAGCTGATAACATTCCGATTATCCGCAACGAAGAACTTGTTCTTATCTATGCTGAGGCCAATGCCAGGCAAGGTAGCCCTGGCCCGGCTATAACAGCTATAGATGAAATAAGAACAGCTCACGGACTTGATCCTTATGCGGGTGCAACAACGGAAGAAGCATTGATAGATGAGATTTTGTTCCAAAGAAGGTACTCTCTTTTCGCGGAAGGACATCGCTGGATAGATATGCGACGCTACAACAGACTGGACGAATTACCTATAGACAGAGAAGGTGACAACGTATGGGAGCAATTCCCGGTACCGGTGACTGAGGTACAATAAGCCTCAAAAACCAGATATATTACAAGGCCATTCCGGATTCGGGATGGCCTTCTTTTTTAACTCAACCGGCGTGCTTGACCATTCTGATCAGCTCATGACCGGCTACTTCGTATATTCTTTCCTCTCCTTGTACATAGCCAACACTTTCATAAAACTGCTTTAAATAGCGGTGTGGAAAGAGTTCAAACTCCCGCACGCCTTTGTTCAAGGCACGCTGCTCCAGTTCGCTTATTATAATCTTTGCATAACCTTTCCCCCTAAAATCGGGCAGGACCGCTATTCGGGCCAGGATGCCCCTGCCCTCCTCTATCACCAGCCTTCCCGTGCCGGCTATCGCACCCTCTACATACAGCAATAAGTTCGTGGCTATGGGATCCTTTCCGTCATTGTCCAGCGTTTCGGATATGCCCTGCTCCCCCGTAAACACTGCCTTACGGATCATGGCAACCTGCTTCATAAGCGGCTCTCCTACAGCTTCTTTTATTTCGATCTTTGCATTCATAGTACCTGTTAACAGCTATATTCAGTCAATTTAATAAAACTTTTGGACGGACATAGCAAAATCATGATTTCACCTCCCATACCGAAACAAAAGCTTTTATGCCTATGTTGTATTACTGAAAGAAAATCAACTCACTAACCCCCTTGCGCCATGTTTTACAATAGAGAAGATGCGGCTCAACAGTTAGCCAAAGGATTAAAAAAATACAGGCATGAGGATGCCATTATCCTGGCGGTTCCCAGAGGTGGTGTGCCTATTGGAAAGGTTGTGTCCAGAGTGCTGGGTTTCCCTTTAGACATCATTTTAACCAAAAAAATAGGGCATCCGGCTAATAAGGAATACGCCATAGGAGCAGTAGGTATTAATGACAGCTACTTTACAGATGCTGACGGCAGCGTTTCCAGTGATTATGTGGAACAGGAAGTGGAAAAGGTGCGTTCGGGCCTGAAAGAACGATATGAGCAGTATATGGGAGACAAACAGCCCATAAATCTTTATAATAAGACCGTCATCATTGTGGATGATGGTATCGCAACCGGGAGTACTTTACTGGCAACCATAAAACTGGCCAGGGCAAAAGGTGCTACAAAAGTGATTATTGCTGCCCCTGTTGGTCCGCCAAGTGCAATTAAGAAGTTGAGAGAGGCCGCTGACGAAGTGGTATGCCTGGATATACCCCCTGAGTTCAATGCGGTGGGTCAATATTACCAGGAGTTTGGTCAGGTATCAGATGAAGAGGTCAGGGCTATGCTGAATGATTAAAACGGACATCTCATGAAAACTATAAAGAAAGACATTCAAATTGATATTGAAGGGATAATGCTGGAAGGCAACCTTGTGATTCCCGATAATCCTGCTGGGTTAGTACTATTCTCACATGGCTCCGGCAGTAGCCGGTTTAGCCCGAGAAACAATTATGTAGCCGAGCAACTGCAGCAAAACCATATGGCAACGCTGTTGTTCGACCTGCTTACAAAATATGAAGACGCTGTTTACGAAAACCGCTTTGATGTTGATCTTTTAACTGACAGGCTATTGGCGGTAACCCATTGGGCCAGACAACAAAATAACCTTAAAGGCTTACCCATAGGCTATTTTGGTGCCAGCACCGGTGCAGCTTCAGCACTAAAAGCTGCCGCAAAGTTAAAGGAACCCGTCTCAGCAATAGTTTCCCGGGGAGGAAGGCCTGACCTGGCCATTCCTTTAGTCGCTAAAGTCAAAGCACCTACCCTACTGATTGTTGGAAGTAAAGACACTCAGGTAATCACACTTAACAAACAAGCTTATGAGCAACTTGCCGGTGAAAAGGAAATGAAAATAATTGAAGGAGCATCTCATTTGTTTGAAGAACCTGGTAAACTGGAGCAAGTTGCAAAGCTCGCCGGTTTATGGTTCAGCCAGCATTTAAGTCCGGATATGGTCGGTCATAATCATACAGGCACTGCCAGTGAACATTGAGTTTTCAGAGCTTACCGGCATTTCTCAGCCAATGCTTCGGGGATTGATGTCTGATTGGCCTTTGCTTCTTTAAGAGCGTCGCAGGCCTTTTGACGTTCTCCCGCCGCAAAATACGCTTCTGCCAGGTACAAATATCCTTTGTTTACAAACGCGTCGAGTTTTACAGCACGCTCCAACAGCCTGATGGCATCATCGTAATTGCCTTTTTTAAAGTAATACCACCCCTTATTTCTGTAGGCCCAGCCATTGTTGGGGTCAACAGTAATGCTGCGGTCTATGTCTTCCTTTGCTTTTTCAAGGTTATCCTGCATGAGGTAAATAAACCCTCTGTTATTCAAAAAGTAGGGCTGTCCGGGTTCAAGATCAAGGGCACGGTTCACCAGCTCCATCGCCTTGTCATAATTCTCTTTTTCAACCTCGATCAACGACAGTGCATTATAGGCATTGCCTTGCAGCGGATCAATTTTCAAGGCGTGGTTAAGATCGTTCTGTGCCGCGTCAAAATTGTCCATATAATATTTCACCGTACCCCTGTTGATCAGGGTCTCAACATTACCGGTATCAAGTTCGTATGCCGTGTCAAAAGCCGCCAACGCTTCCTGATACTTTCTCATCTTAGTTTTTACAAGCCCTTTCCTGAAATGTATGGTGGATGAGTCAGGTATGTTTTTTTCCACATATTCCAGGTCATCAAGCGCGCGGTATAATTCGTTAAGCTCATAAAATGCATTGGCCCGGTTCAGGTATGCGTCCATGTAAGAGGGATCGCAGGCCAGGGCACGGGTATACTCCAGTTCTGCTTTATGATACTGCCCCAAACGAAAATAAACTATACCCAGGTTATTAATAGCAGCGGTGTAGCAGGAGTCCTGCTTGATGGCTTCGTTAAAAAACCTGACGGCTTCCCTGAAATTTTGCTGCTTCAGGGCATCATTCCCGCGGATCAAAAACCTTTGTTTCTGTGTGTCGGTGTTGCTTCCACAGGCTGTCAAAAAAATGATAATTACCGGAATAAAATAGCGCATGCCTGAATTTTTCGGCAAAAATAGCTATTCCGGTTTACAAAAACAGGATGAATATTAAAAGTATTGCTCCTAATCGACCTTCCGCTTACTTTTTGAGTAAACGGAAGGCATGGCTCCATTGATTATTGCTAAATCCGGGAATACACCACAGGATGCACAAAGGTTCAATAGCCCTTGCTGCCTCATCCTTACCCATATCCTCCGTTTCCCACCCGAACTCGTCGAGTATACTTTTCACTTCGGCTTTGGCTTCCTTGTCATTGCCGCAAATGAACATGGTTGGCTTTTCTCCACCAAAGTCAGGGTTGACCATCAGATGTGCTCCCACGCTGTTAAATGCTTTGACGAAGTGCGACTCTCTGAAACTACTTTGCAGTTGCTCCATGAGACTGGAGTTCAGGGAAGTGAAAAATTTCAGTACACCATTGACCGGTGGTTCATCTGCAATCGGATTAGTGGCATCAATGATGATTTTCCCTTTCAGGTTATGTTGACCGCATTGCTCAAGCACATTTTTGGCCACACGCCCTTTAACGGCGAGTACAATAATTTCCCCGGCCGCAGCAGCTTCATTGAAGCTACCTACCTCGCCTTTATCCCCTGCCTTTTTCTTCCATTCCGATAGCTTTTCAGGGTGCCCTGTACCTATGGTCACTTTATAACCATACTTAATAAAACCATCCGCCAATGCCTGCCCAACTGTTCCTGATCCAAGAATACCAATGTTCTTTTTCATAGTTTTTAATTTAAAAACACAAGCACATTAAACGAAAGATATTATGACAATTAAACTTACTTAACAGACAGCGTAGAAGTAACCACACGAGTCTTAAGCATATTTAGCAAATTGTATAAGCCGAAGTACGTCCTGTTAATATACAGGCCGTCTTTATTGCCCCGGGCTGTTTTGGATTTTCTGAACTCCTTCATTTTTGAAACGCGTTCACCAGCTTCAAATATCTGCTGAAAATATTCATCATCCCCGAAATCGAACTGTTCCATTCTGAATGGCCTCCCGAGAAGCTCTATCATTTCCTTGAAA
>NZ_SMLW01000668.1:33784-45557 GCF_009711405.1 Fulvivirga kasyanovii
AGTTTGAAGTAAGGCTGGTAAAATTTTTCAGGTATCACCTTTACACATCCAAAGTCAATGATCCCCAGCTCTCCGGCCGGGGTGATGATGAAGTTTCCGGGATGTGGGTCAGCATGCACCTGCTTCAGGGTATGCATCTGATAGTCATAGAAATTCCAGAGCGCCTGCCCTACTTTGTCACGCTCCTCCTGAGATGGGTTTTGCGCGAGCCAGTCTTTCAAATGCAAGCCATCAAGCCAGTCCATAACAATGATGCGGTCGCCGGACAGTTCCGGATAGTATTGAGGAAACACCACATGCTCTAAATGTGAACAATGCTCAGAAAGCTCCATCGACCGCCTGACTTCGAGTTTGTAATCCGTTTCCTCCAGAAGTTTTGATTCCACTTCACCCATAAACAGGTCAAGTTCCTTTTTGCTGATATTGAACATTTGAGCAGCTATAGGCCTGACCATGCGCAGGTCTGAGCTTATACTATCGGAAACACCGGGATACTGGATCTTAACGGCCAGCTTTTTACCATCCAGTTCGGCCTGATGCACCTGCCCGATAGACGCAGCATTCACTGCATTTTTCGAAAAAGAATCGAAGATCTTATCAGGCCCCTTGCCCAGATAGGTTTGGAATGTTTTAACAACCAGGGGATATGAAAGTGGCGGTGCACTGTATTGAGACAAAGAGAACTTATCCTGATATGCCGTCGGAAGCACGTTTTTGTCCATACTCAGCATTTGCGCCACTTTGAGAGCACTGCCCTTAAGCTCACTCAGCGACTCGTAGATGTCTTCGGCATTATCAGCGTCCAGTTCGTCCCTGGTATGGTCAGGGTTGAGCAGTTTTTTGCTGTAATGCTTGATGTAGTTTCCTCCAACTTTGGCCCCGGTACGTATAAACCGGGATGCCCGCTCCACTTTGGAAGTGGGGATTCTTGCCTGTTCCTTCATAGACGACTACCTGTTGTTATAAAGGAACTTTGCAAAGTCAACCATAGTATCCAGAGGTCCCCGCCCCATGAGTTCGAAGGAGAGATTTACTGACTTCTCGATAGCAGCATCGGTGTTGGAAAATCCTTTGCTATCATCCTTAAGCCAGAAGTTCAAAACAAACATAAGCTGCAGCCAAAGTCCGTCTTTGTACCGTTCAGAGATCAACGGCCGCTTTACTATTTCGTCCGTATCAAGGCCTTCGTTCAATATACCTTGTGCATAATCAATGAAATCAGCTTTGAACCCTTTCAGAAATGCAGGTGTAAGTTCGGGCCTTTTTACGTGTTTGAATGAGTAGGTCACATAACTTCTATCCTTCTTGAGCACTTCAACCAATGTATAGTAGAATGCCAGAAGTTTCTCCCTGGATGAATAGGCTGCATAATTATCATCATTATGAAGCACAGAAACTGTTTCGGCTATATAGCCTCTCCAAATATCTTTTTCCAGGTTTTCAAATGAGCCATAATGCTCATAAAATACCTCTTCCTTCATTTTTAGGTTTTTCATAAACTGAAAAACAGAAGGCGGCTGGCTGCCATTGAGCAGAACATATTCGCGATAAGCCTCAGCTATTTTTGATGAAGGCTCTGCCTTCGCTTTTGTTGATCTTTTCTTCGTTTGTTCCATACCTGTAGTAACGTGTCTTTAAAACATAAGTTCCTCTCCAAACGTTAAAAATCGTTGCATCAGTTATGGAATTTTTCATCATGCTGCATCTTTATTAAAAACGTAAAACAACTATGAAAAAATTAGCTTTATTATTAGCACTATTTATCAGCGGAATGACATATGCACAGCAACAAAACCAGCCATTGATCAAGAAAATTGAAGTAATGGGAACAGCCGAATTAGAGGTGGTGCCAGATGAGATCTATCTGCGCATTGCCCTGAAGGAATATAAGCAGAATACCAAGATCGTAAACATGGACAAGCTGGAGTCTCAATTGGTGAAAGCGGTAGACCAACTGGGACTTCCCAAAGAGAACTTAACTGTTGACAACATTTATGGCTATAACTGGGACTGGAGGAAGAAGAAAAGTGATGACTTCCTGGCCACAAAAAGTTTTAAGCTTAAAGTCTCTAATGTAAAAATGATCAATAACCTGATCGAGAAGCTTGATCCTGAAGGGGTGAACAGCATGAATGTGGCGGAAGTAACGCACTCCAAGATCAAGGAATATAAAAATGACCTGAAACTACAGGCTTTGAAATCGGCCAAAGAAAAAGCTGCTTATTTACTGAAAGGCATAGGCGAAGAACTGGGCGGCGCCCTTGAAATACAGGAAGTAGACTTTGGAGACCCTCAACCGATGTACGAACGGTCTATGGCTTATTCCAAAGCTTCCCAGGATGAAAGCTACCAGTCTGACCTGGAATTCAAAACCATAAAGCTCAAGTCAAATATCAGAGCGGTTTTTGAGATCGATTAAATAAATGTAAGGAGGCCATTCATAATTATGGTATGGCCTCTTTATCTACACGCCTTCCCTTAAGACGACACTGCTCACCTATTATTTCAAACTCCTCTTGAAAAAACCAATTCCCCACCGAGTAGAAATCTTTTCCTACCCAATCCGCACAATGTACTCATTATCAATAAATTGATACAAGGCATACAGCTTGCTCATATGTATATACCACCAAATATGACATGCTATGAAAAATTATCACATTGGCTGTTCAGGCTTTTACTACAACGACTGGGCTGGTAAATTTTACCCTGAGGATCTCAATAAGAAAAAATGGCTGGAATATTATGCTGAGAAGTTTGATACCGTAGAGATCAATAATTCTTTTTACAGAATGCCTAAAGAAACTACCGTGCAGGGCTGGTATGACCGCACACCGAAAGACTTTCTGTTTACTTTAAAGGGCAGCAGGTATGTAACGCATGTTAAACGCTTGAAAGACCCTAAAGAAAGTGTGGCATATTTTTACCATTTGGCTGACATACTTAAAGAGAAGCTGGGCAGCATACTCTGGCAGCTTCCGCCCAGTTTAAAAATGGATAAGGAAAGGCTAACCGGATTTTGTAAAGCGCTTTCAACAGATTATAAAAACGTTATTGAGTTCCGCCACACCTCATGGTTCAATGAAGAGGTTTATGATATACTGAGGAAGTACAAGGTTGCCTATTGTATCATTTCAGCTCCCGGCGATTTGCCCGAAGATACGGTTACTACCACGGACTTTGCGTATATACGCTTTCACGGCAAAACGGATTGGTACGACTATAACTACTCCGAAGAGCAGCTCAGCCACTGGAAGGGCCAAATAGAAAAGTTGGAAGCCAAAGAAGTTTTTGTCTATTTCAACAACGACTACAACATCCGGGCAGTGGAAAATGGGCTACTGCTAAAAGAGCTTTTAGCGCAAGAAGAGCAACATGCATAATAGCATCACTGGCTTTTACAAACTGCAATGGTGACCCTTCCGTTTGTATTTGTAGTCTTGGCTCCTTTGCCCACATTGCCTCCGGCAAGTACCACATTTTTGCCATCCCCTGTTGCCGCCAGGTGTACCTTCACGCTGCCATCAAACTCCAGCAGGTCATTATAATCAAATGGTGTTTCATCCATTAGTTTAGTGATGATCGTTAAGCTTTCCCCTGTTTTTGCAGATAAATCTGTAAGGGCGAGAGCCATTTCTGCATCTGGGTCGGATATATCTC
This sequence comes from Fulvivirga kasyanovii, assembly GCF_009711405.1. GTDB lineage: Bacteria > Bacteroidota > Bacteroidia > Cytophagales > Cyclobacteriaceae > Fulvivirga > Fulvivirga kasyanovii. The sequence goes on from NZ_SMLW01000668.1 coordinate 37,445, forward strand.
CATAGTGCAAATGGGCAGGATGTACAGCATCTCCCTCAGTGCCCTCCAATTTAATTTCTGCCTGCAATGAAAGGTCCTTACGCTCTTTGAAAGTAACCGTACCATAAACGGGGAAATCGGATCCTTGCAAAAGGTTGTAAGTTACTTCCCTGCCTGTAAAAAGATTGTTTTCCCCCTGATCATCATCCGAGCACGCTGCCAGTGATACAGTCAGGATCAACATAGAGTAAAAGATAATTTTCATATAGCAATTATGAAGGTTAGACCAAGACCTTATAACGTTTAACATATTATTTTGATTCAATGCCGGTCTTTATTTAAACTGATATAAAACAAAAACAAATTATGAGTTGTCTGAATTAAGAAATAATTTTAACAAACCTAAAGTCTTAATTATGATCAGAATAGTTGTTTTTATCATAGCACTGGCTACCCTCAATTGCACAAGCAGTACTACATCGGAAACGGCAACCGAAGCCGGTGGCATGGTAAACGATATAAAATTAAAAACGCTTGATGGCGATGATCTGGCATTGGATCAATACAAAGGCAAAGCTTTATTGATCAATTTTTGGGCTACCTGGTGTCGCCCTTGTATAAAAGAGATGCCTTCTATTGAAAAAGCCAGCCAAGCCCTAAAAGATGAAAATATAGAATTCTTACTGGTGTCCAACGAGCCCCGGGCCCAGATCAAAAGCTTTGCCCGCTCTCACAGATATAAGTTTAACTATGCCCAGTTGGATATGCCGCTTGCCCAACTCAACATTCAGGGGTTGCCGACGACCTACATCATTAATGCACAGGGCGAACTTGTATTCACCGAAATGGGGGCTCGCGACTGGAATAGCGAAGAGAGTATACAACTTATCAAAGATGCTATAACAAAATAATATGAGAGTTTTTTTACTGCTGGCCGTACTTTCGTTGTTTGCCGCAGCTTGTCGGCAAACGAGTGATGATAAGGTTACCGATTATAAATTGACTACGCTTATATCACCGGCAGATACAGTGAGCGGCGAACCTTACCTTTATACCAGCGATCAGGGTGATGTATACCTCTCCTGGGTGGAAACCAGCCACGATTCCGCCCTCTTGAAATATTCCAGGCTCGATCAGGGACAATGGTCGATACCTAAAACCATTGCCAAAGGTACTGACTGGTTTGTAAACTGGGCTGACTACCCGATGATATCAGCCAGCTCTGAACAACATCTTTTAGCTCATTTTCTGAAAAAAAGTGGTACCGGTACTTACTCATATGATATCAAGATCGCTCACTCTGCCGATAACGGAGCCTCCTGGTCAGCCCCGGTAACTTTGCATGATGACGGCAAGCAGGCAGAACATGGTTTTGTAAGCATGCTACCACACCAGGGTCAATATTTTATATTCTGGCTGGACGGAAGGAATATGGTTTCAACAGACACCACAGAGCAACATGGGCATTCGGAAGGACATGGCAGCGGAGCTATGACCTTGCGGGCAGCTATCGTTGATACTACCGGCACAAAAGTTAAAGAATGGCAATTAGACAACCGGGTTTGCGACTGCTGCCAGACTACCGCTGCTCTTACCAAAAATGGGCCGGTAGTGATTTATCGTGATCGGTCTGATGATGAAATCAGGGACATGTCCATCATCCGGTGGGCCGATAGTACATGGACCAGCCCACAGGTAGTATATGCTGATAACTGGAAAATAGCCGGCTGCCCTGTCAACGGACCCCGGGTTGCAAGCATAAATAATACACTTGCAGTTGGCTGGTTTTCAGCTCCCGAAGGACAGGGCCAGGTCAAGCTTGCTTTTTCTTACGATGGAGGTAATTCCTTTCATGAGCCGATACGTGTAGGAGGCAATGAGGTCATTGGCCGTGTAGACGTAGTATTGCTCAATGAGGACCAGGCCGTGGTAAGCTGGATGGAAGGTAGCAGCATCAAAGCTGTCAAGGTTGATAAATCGGGCTCACAATCAGCTCCCATTGAAGTTGCCACCTCTTCGGAGGCAAGGTCCAGTGGCTTTCCTCAAATGACTAAAAAGGGTAATGATGTGATTTTTGCATGGACAGACCATAAAGAGAAAACGATCAAGACCGCCATTTGGAGTGATTTATAACAATCAAACAAAATGATAATATCAAAAATGGAACCTATCTTGAACAGGTTCCGTTCCTCTCCTGCTGAGGCGTTAATCGTCTAAAAGTATCACTTTTGAATAATTAAACTTGCCTTTCAGGCGTTTTCATACCTATATTAGCTATATTTGATTTTATTCCCTCAATTTGCATGAATCACAAAACCATTAAATTTTCCAGAGATAATCGTGTTGACTTTATCAGAGTAGTCAGAAAACGAGTCGGTGATTATTTTGAAACCAACGGCATATCCAAGTATGGAAACGTTCATATGGTTATTAAAACTGTTGCCATGTTGCTGATGTATATCGTCCCTTATGTAGTGATGATGTCGGGCCTGCTTACCAACACCTGGGCTATTCTGGGTATGTGGATCGTGATGGGGGTGGCTATGGCCGGTATCGGCTTTTCGATCATGCATGATGCCAATCACGGAGCTTATTCCAAGAATCAAAAGGTAAATAAATATTTGGGCTATCTGATCAACATCGTTGGGGGAAGTGCCCTCAACTGGAAGATCCAGCACAATGTACTGCACCATACCTACACCAATGTGGATGGCATGGATGAAGATATTGACCCCGGAAAACTCATGCGATTGTCACCTCACAAAAAGAGATACAAACTGCACAGGGTACAGCACATTTATGGCTGGGGTTTGTATGGTTTAATGACCTTTCTGTGGATCACTACCAAAGATTTCAGACAATTATACAGATACCAAAAAATGGGGCTTACCAAATCCCATAATATAAAAATGCCTACTCAGCTTACCCGGCTCATCATTGCGAAGGTCGTGTACTATATAGTATTTCTTGTATTGCCTATCATCTTTTTGAGTATTGTCTGGTGGCAGGTTGTGCTGTTCTTTATTGCGATGCACTTTACCGCAGGCCTCATTCTTGGGTGTGTGTTTCAGCCAGCCCATGTTATGCCATCATCAAAGTACCCGCTTCCTGATAAAGAAGGTAATCTTGAAAATGACTGGGCGGTCCATCAGCTTTATACTACAACCAATTTTAGCCCGAAAAGCAGGATATTAGGCTGGTATGTTGGCGGTTTGAACTATCAGATCGAGCACCACCTCTTCCCTACCATATGTCATGTACATTATAAAAAGATCTCTAAAATAGTGAAGGAAACAGCCGAAGAGTTTGGTTTACCCTATCATTCACAGCCCAATTTTCTGGCCGCCATTGTACATCATGCCAGGATGCTGAGGGATTTGGGAAAATATGATGTGATCTGATACCTGCTTTTACAATTGAATGAATAAGTACCTGAGTATTTTTATGCTCAGAGGTGTAGAATTTCAGAGAGTATTGATATGGTTTTATCCGTCTGTCCTGTTCCATACATCGCTAATTCAATACATCCCAACCTTATAATCTTACATCTGTTAACAGGTGCTCTGGTTTGCTTTTTGTGCTTTCTTATGCAATTGAGAACCATAAAATTTCAAAACTATGAGCACTGTAAAGTTTGATAAATTTGCACGGGAAGGCAACGAATTCATCAACGAACTGTCTGATGAACTAGGCCATCCGGAGGATCAGCAGCAGGTTCTTACCGCACTCAGGGCCGTTCTTCATTCCCTACGCGACAGAATAACCATCAGTGAATCCTTTGACGTGATATCCCAACTTCCCATGATGCTCAAGGCGCTTTATGTGGAGCAATGGAAGTACCAGGAAAAACCGAATAAATTTGACTCCGTAGAGGAGTTTAAAAATGATGTTAAGGAACGGCAAAAGAAATACGGTGAAGACCAGTTTGACTGGGGGATTTCAACAGAAGATATTATAGTAAGAACAATAGGCAAACTGGGCAAGTACATCGATAAAGGCCAAATGAAGCATATTGAGGAGCAGTTGCCCAAAGAACTTAAGAGCCTGATAACTTCGGTATAATTATAATTCAAAAAATCTACTGTCCGTCAATAACGACGGGCAGTGTATATGACCTATCCAGTTCGGCCTTTCCTGAGGCGTTAGACCTTCGTAAAATGATGTAACCTCTCTGATTCTCTCCATTTACGGCAAAATCCATCGTAGCCTTAAAATCTACCCATTCGGAAGTCATCCATTTACCATCTGCTTTTGCAACATCCCGGACTATGGTTTTGCGGTTGGCATTAGCAATTTCAATGGGAAACTGTCCTTCAAAAAACCATGGTCCCCTTGCCTTTCCCTTGATCACTACCGGTGGCCTAATGGTATCATTTTGACCAATATTCTCTACTTGTATAAGGTCAGACAGTGCTTTTCTGGGCTTAGTGCCATCAACAAAGTTTAAAGTACCCAACATGTGTTTTATCAACTGCATATCTCCCTCATCCACATTTCCGTAACGTATCAACCTGTCCGTTCCTCCCATCGTATTACATTGGCTGATAGGTTTTTCTTTACCTGAATTATCAAAACATTTCAACTCATGATCACTCACCTGTGCCTGCACAAATATAAACCCGTGTTCCGTCCAGTTGCTCTTTGGTAATTTTTCCGGTTTAAGGTAATAACCCCATACTTCCCCATCATTAAGCTGATAAGCCTTCGATCTGGAGGAATCCAGTTGAAAAGGAGTCGGCAGGTTGGTTTCGGCTTCACTTAAGCTGATGTTAGTACCCGCAGGACCATCAACACCCAGGCCTTTTGGGTAAAAAGAAATATGTGAGATCCGGGAGTCTTCATGGATCATTAAAGGGAGTTTGAACCCGTTGTCAAATTCTTTGCTATAAATGTTGATTACCGGTATATCCGGGTTTTGTGTGCTTTCGATCACTCTCCATTGCTCGGGATATTCTATATTAAACCGATAATGATTGTTTTTGTACTTTTTCCAATCATATGTTCGATCTACTACCTGTCCCTTTTCGGATAACTTCAATACCTGCGAGTCGGGCATATTTTGGGTTAACTGCCCGGAATTGGTTCTGGTAGTATCTACTTCACATGCATAAATAAATAATAGTCCTGTTAATAATAATAAATATTTTCTCATACCACTTTGTGAAATTTTTTCCTCATATCGTGATCCTGATCAATGAGTTTCATCCCTGGTCTTACCTTGCTTTTGCCTTCTTACATTCCAATCAACAAGCAATAATGCCACACCGACTGTGACCCCTACTATCATGAGATATAACGGCCAGGTGTATGTATATCCATAATCGCTCTCCATCGGCGCCTCCGGCACAAACAACCCAAAAATCAAAAACAGTAAAATGGTTAGCCCTATAAATAAATATCCAAGAATCCTCATGTTATCATCTTTTGGTTATATGAAATAAGGTGCATATTTCATACCATTAGGCAGGCTACCGCAATTACGGCTCGGTCGGAATTTCGGAGGAGACACGAACTTTTTACCTCTTTGTTTGACAGACAGTGGTCGGTAGCAATAGGCTCAGTTTTCATTGCTTCGCTTTACGTTGAGCGTTCCTGTTTTTTCGATCCACTCCACAGGTTTTACGCTTCCCCTGAAATTACTCATGTCTACTTTACTCCCTTACCGGAAAGTATAGCCACTATGGCACCTATGACCGCCAGGAAGACAAAGGATACTCTGAGGTCAGAAGCTCCGGCGATTAAACCAATAATTGGCGGGCCAAGTAAAAAACCAAAGAAGCCCAGGGTAGATACAGAAGCCAGAGCCACTCCCGGGGATTGTGTTTTAGATTTACCGGCCACACTGAACACCAGGGGAACGACCGATGATACGCCTATTCCCACAATAAAAAGGCCTATAGTAGCAGGAACAAAGTATGGAAAGATCACGGCCACTGTCAACCCCAAAGCCGTTAATGAACCGCTAACCATTAATACCTTTTTCAAACCATGCCTGTGTACGAGGGTATCAGCAACAAAGCGGGTACCTGCCATTGCGATCATGAATGCCGTATAACCAATTCCGATCCACTCTTCCTGAACGGCCACTATTTTTTTAAAGTACACGCCACTCCAGTCAAACATAGCACCTTCACACATCATGGAGAAAAAGGCAATAACACCTAGCACCATCAAAGACTTGTCCGGGAGCGAAAAAAGCGGCTTGTCCGGATCGGTATTTACATCTTTGGGCAGAAGATACCTGAAACTGTAAAAAAGCACTCCGAGTATGGAGACAGCTATGATCGTATAATGAATAGGTGGGGAAATAGAAAGAGCAATCATCAAAGCACCAATCCCTGCTCCGGCAAAGCCGGCGAGGCTCCACATGCCGTGAAACTTGGCCATGATGTTGCGATTATAAGCAGACTCCACCCCTACGGCCTGGGTATTTACCGAGATGTTCAGCATATTGCCTATTAAGCCAAACATAAACAAAGCCGCTATCAGTAGCACAACACTGGGTGCCAGGCCTATACAGATCAAAGACAATCCATAGGTAAGCGCTACCACAATAACTACAGGACGGCTGCCAAATCTCGCTACAAGAAACCCTGAAAGCGGTAAGGACACCAGCGAGCCCACAGGTAACGCAAATAAAATACCTCCCAACTCTGCCTCCGAGAGCTGCAACACCTGCTGAATGGTAGGTATCCGGGATGCCCAGCTTGCAAAGCACAACCCATAGCAAAAGAAGATCAGGCTTACGGCAATACGCGAGCGTTTAATAGGTGTCATACTTATTAATGGTTTGCATAAAGATAGCTGAGTGCCTCTTCCCAATCATTTACCCGTACATCATAGTCTATGGCCATATTGTGACAGGCAGTATATAATATGCCGCGCCCCTTACAATAATTAAGGTTCTTCATGTGGTCATCAATCATAAAATCAGTATCTACCACGCTTTTATCTCCGCAGAAAATAATATTTTTCCAGCCTATAAAGGGGAAGTGTTCTTTAAGCCACTCGTATTTCTCGAAAAGTGATTGTGGAAACTCCATGGCAGCAGAAACTATATAAACATCAAAATCATTCCATAGTTTTTCCACTGCCTCCTGTGCTCCGGGAATAACCCGTGCAGAGCGGAAAAAACCTGGCTCAAAAAGCAACTGCCGCACTTTTTCCAGTTCAGGAAATGCCGCACCTTCAGGCACCCCTTCCATAGCTTCCTTCTGCACCAGCACGCCATGTTTCTTATGATACCAGTCGATCATCTGGTGCTCAATATCGGCGATCACGTGGTCCATGTCTATGGCTATTGATTTCTTCTTCTTTGACATATGATATAGATTTATGCAATATTTTACTTCAAAAGTATTTAATTATTGCATATTATTGCAAAGTATGCAGCATAAAATTGCAAAATATGTTAAAAGAAGAGCGCTTCCAGTATATTCTCAACAGGCTTAATACCGAAAACAAAGTACTGTTAAACCAGCTTAGTGATGAATTGAATGTTTCCACGGACACTATCCGCCGGGACATCAAGGAACTGGACGACCAGGGATTGCTTAAAGCCGTTCGGGGTGGCGCAATCCCTCATTCACCTGTCCCGCATAATTTCAGGGACCGCATTGGCTACAACAGCGAATCGAAGCAGATCATAGCCCAAAAAGCCCTGCCCCTGCTCCACAACGGCCAGGTAGTGATCTTTGACGGAGGCACATCAGCGCTTGCTGTAGCCAGTATATTGCCTGAAGATTTAAAAATTACAGTAATCACCAACAGCTTCCCGATAGTGACCATGCTGGAAGAACACAAAAATGCTGAGGTATTGTTTGCCGGAGGAAGGCTGTTTAAGCGCTCGTTTGTAACCACAGGCCATGAAACCCTGCGTTTTTTTAAGAATATCAGAGCTGACCTCTGTCTGCTGGGCATTTGCAGTATTCATTCATCGCTGGGAGTTACTACTCCTGACTTTGAAGAAAGTGAGGTAAAGAAGGTTATGATCAACAACTCCCAGGAGGTAGTGGCGCTCTCGTCCATTGAAAAACTGGAAACCGTGGAACCATACTACATCTGTCCAACGGAAGACATAGGTACCATCATAACCAACCAGCCGGATGAGCCGAAGCTAAAACCGTATATCAGG
>NZ_SMLW01000530.1 GCF_009711405.1 Fulvivirga kasyanovii
CTTGGCTTCTGAGGCCAATTTCAAAAGGGAAAGCCAGCACTATTCCATTCTTCATCTTGCCCTTCATGGTGAGGTCAGTGATGCGGACCCATTATACTCAAAACTAAAATTCTCTCCTGCCGATAATGATTCAACCGAAGATGGGTACCTGAATATCTATGAGATCTACAACATGAACCTTAACTCGGAGCTGGCCGTGCTAAGCGCCTGCAATACAGGGTATGGCAAACTGGAAAAGGGAGAGGGCCTGATGAGCCTGGGCAGGGCCTTTCAATATGCAGGTGTCAATAGCCTGCTTCTGAGCAATTGGGGAGTTCCGGATGAGGTGGCTCCGGCTCTAATGTATGACTTTTACAGGTATTTAAAACAAGGGATGAAGAAGAGTGAGGCGCTACGCAATGCCAAACTGAACTATCTGAAAACCGCAGGTATCCATAAGAGCGCTCCTTTTTATTGGGGTAGTTTTGTTGTAATTGGTGATGCTTCGCCTATGGAGATAGAAGGTGGAAGATCAAGAAACTGGATTTTTGCTTTAATTTCCATCTGCTTTTTTGCATCTGTCTTGTGGACATCAACTTTTCGACTGACTGAAAGACCCCTTTAAAAAGTAATTATTGACCCCGTTTGCAATCGATTTTTGCAAACAACTACTAGACAACTGGCTCATGTTTTCTGAGTACAGAATTCGATTTTTTCAAGAGAAGTTTCTCAAAAACTGGATAATATCTGGAAGTGTCTATGTATTCTAAGTGCGTTTTCAAGTAAGCTTTTGTGGTTAAATTAACATTAAGCGAGTTAATGTCTTAATTGAACACACATATTACAGAGATATTCTTTCTAAAGATTGGCCAATACGCGGTTCATTCACATTATTTAACCCACTCGCCTGTATTGGTATCAGAGTTCTTACAGAAGTACTATTGTGCCAAGCTTAAGCTGTTTTATACTTGATAATCGACTTATTATTGTTCAAAAATAAATTCGTGTGACATCAACGGGGCAAATTTTGGTAAACCGAGCGTACATTATAAAAAGAACATTTCAGGTACCAGGCCGACGGGGGAATAAATGCTTACCTCTGATGTTGATTAGTACTAATAAATATTGCTGTACCTAACTATTTAAAAACATTAATTATGGGCATTTCCTGGGCTGAATCCCGCAAAAGATATACTCAACTATTAAAAGGTTTAGATGTTCTAATTGAAAACACGGCAGAATTGGTTGACAATTATGAGAAGCGCCATATTGAGTTTTCCAATTTGATTTACGAGAAGGGTCTTACTGAGATAATGAAGGAGGCCGATTTTCTCACAGCCCACGAGCGGGAATTTATGCTTATGTACTATTCATTGAAAGGTCAGGTGGAACGTTTAAAGCACTACAGGAAAGCCGTTAGTCTTATGCTTATTAAAGACCCTATTAATTATCCTGACAATTGAAGTCCTCTGTGGCTTACCACTGAAAATCAGTAAATCGCTGATTGTCATTTTATACAAGTTTGCCAATAGCTTTGCCGATTGCCTATCAAGCAAAGATGTTGAAATTAGGGTTTCCCCATAAATTTCACCTGATCTGCCTTATAAGATTTGCAGCGTCTTCAAAGCCGGCCCTATAATTAAAAAGTCCCTCGAAAGGGACTCTATTTAACTCGCTTTTAAAAGGTTATCCTGTTTTAATTTGTACGTCCTGATTTCTTTCTTTTCCATGTCAAACCAGGCACACTCTACTAAGTAAGAGCTTTTGTTTTTGATGTACTTTAAGACCTCCATCACTTTTCCATCTCCGCTGTTTCTTACCCGCTCTCCTTTCTTAAAAAGTCTTTTCATAGGCAATACAATACTAAATTAAGTTAAAGATCTTTTTCTTTTACTACTATAATTATACGTAATTTTTATAACTATAGATGCGTTATTGAAAAAAATAACGCCCAAATAATATGGGCGTTATCTCAGCTTAATCTTATGACAAGCCCAAACCGTAGTAATATGTTCCAGGTGTATCTTCATAAACTCCTTCGATGAGAATACCTCCTTCTTTTTTCTCAAGAATTTTTACTACTTCATCTTTGGATTTTACCGGTTGGCCGTCAATTTTAGTAATAATAAAGCCAGGTCTCATATCTGTTGACTTTCTGATTTTACCCGGGGTGAGCGATTTTACCTTTACCCCGGAGCTGATATCAAGCCTTTTCAAGGTACTCCTGTCAACATTTTCAAGCTCGGCACCTAAAATCGTAAGAATTTCTTCACGCTCCTTTTTAACTACTTCAGTATTACCTTCCCTGTTTTTCAAGGTTACATCATAAGTGATTTCTTTTCCACTACGGTTTACCGTTACGTTTATTTTATCGCCAGGTCTTTTGCTTCCTATATACCCAATTAGCTGGGTTGTATTATTAATGTCCCTGCCATCAATAGATACTATTACATCGCCTTCTTCGATCCCCGCTTCTTTAGCTCCGCTTTTAGGGTCGATACGGTCAATATATGCTCCTGAAATTACATTTAGGTCTTGCTCTCTGGCAAACTGGCTGTTAATGTTTCTGATTTGTACTCCTAACCATCCTCTTTGTACAGTACCATAAGCCATAAGGTCTTCCACAACCTTGCTCACAATATTGGAAGGTACGGCAAAGGAATAACCCGAATAAGAACCTGTAGGGCTGGCAATTGCAGTATTGATACCGATCAAATTACCACCTAAATCAACTAAAGCCCCACCGCTATTACCAGGATTAACTGCTGCATCGGTTTGAATAAAAGCTTCTATTGCACTGTTAACACTATCCTGCGCATTATTGTCACCTATTATACCGATACTTCGGCCTTTGGCGCTAACTATTCCGGCAGTTACTGTAGAATTAAGATTAAAAGGGTTGCCCACTGCCAATACCCACTCCCCAACACGCACATCATCCGAGTTTACAAATGACAGACTACTTAACTTATCCGCCTCAATCTTTATCAGGGCAATGTCTGTAGTCGGGTCGGCACCAATTACCTTGGCTTTGTAACTTCTATTATCATTTAGAGTTACCTCCAGGTCATCAGCATTGGCAATCACGTGGTTGTTTGTCACTATATAACCTTTGGAGTTAATTATTACCCCACTACCACTACCCATTCTTGGCATAGGCTGTCTGCCTCCACGTTCTTCAAGGAATGGACCAAAGAAATCTCTGAACTGCTCTGGTATTTGCTGTCTATTTTGAGTGGAATAATTACCGGTTTGTGTAGACCTGATATGGACTACGGCAGGCATTACCTTCTCCGCTGCCCCTGTAAAATCCAGAGGAACCAGTTCTCCATCCTTATTGACAGAATAAGCAGTCTTTACCGCTGGTGTACCATCTACATGTTCAATTTTTAGCACCCTGTTTTCATTGTCCATGTTAAAAATGTAAACCGAGCCTATAGTCAAAGCACTACCCAATACGGCAGCCATAATTAAAGCACTAAATTTTTTCATTCTTTTCTCCTGTTAGTTTTTAAAAAATAGTTGTTTGAGATCAACAACTGTAGATTGTAAGTAAGACCGAAAAAATCCCGATTAGCTGGGGTTGAATATATGGCCTGGGATAACTTCGGTTGATATAATTATATCAAAAGCCTTGCCATTATTGTAAGACAAGGCTTTTAATGTGTTTCATTATGAAATTTCAATTTGTCGGGAAGCGCGTTTTTTGGCCTCCTCTTTTTTAGGAATAGTGAGTTTTAAGATGCCATCAGTATACCTGGCGTTAATCTTATCACTCTCTATAGTGTTTGGCAAGTTAAATGACCTTTGAAATGAGCGATAGTTAAATTCGCGTCTTGCATATTGACCTTTTTCTCCCTTCTCTTCATGCTGCTCTTCTTTCTCGCATGATATGGTCAATAAATTATTATCCAGCTCAATTTTAAAATCATTCTTGTTCATACCAGGTGCGGCCAGTTCAACTTCAAAATTGTTTTCATCTTCTTTTAGGTTGACTGCGGGCATGGTTAAGCCAGCGGTTTGGCCACTATTAAACCAGTCTCTTCCAAAAAAATCATCCAAAAGGCTGGGAAACAAATCATTTGATCTTTTCATGAGTGTCATAGTTACCTCCTTTTTTTGGGTTATTGGTTAATTTATTCTGTTATAAAATAAACAACTCTTATGCCACCTGAGTATGGCCGGACTATGCGGAAAAAATGACAGGATAAAATAAGAAAAACCCACTAAAATATGCCATTATGACGCAATTCAGTGGGTTTTGTGTAAAAAAGGTCTTTCTATTTTGTGGGATTTATTTCTTCACTAGTTCACCATTTTCATATTCGTATTCAATAGTTACATTGCCCTCCTGGTCATACCATTTTGCCAAACCATGGCGCTTGCCATTTAGATATAAGCTTTCTTCCAGAATACTGCCATTGTCGTAATAGATTTTAACCAGGCCATTTAATTCTCCATTTTTATATATACGCTCCTCTTTTACGCGGGCAAGCTTGTACTCCTTGTAAACTCCGTGAAGCTGATCATTGTGGTAGTAAGCTTTCTTTGTTAACCTGCCGGTGTTGTCTATTTCAACGTGAGCGCCTTGCTTTAAGCCATTTACATAGCCGGAGACAGATTTCACTACGCCATTCGGATGAAATTCAGTCCAGCTCCCAACTTTCTTTCCGTTCAAATAATCCCCTTCTGCGGAAATATTACCATCAGGGTAGCTTAGAGTTACCTTTACTATGTCCGAATCATCTTCATAAGGCTCACTCTGAGCATTTGTTGGTAAGTCTTCCAGGCTCTCCCCATCCTTAGGGCTATCTGCAGACTGGCTACAAGCGGACACAACCAGTGTACAGGCAAACAAAATTGCAACTGCTTTTCTCATGTTACTTTTTAGTTTTTGTAAAATTAGAAAATGACTTTTCAATATTATAAATACAGATTCTATTGAAAAAACGGACAGCCACTTTTTTGATAAGAAGCCCTTTCATAACTTATAATAGATTAAAATCATATGTCAAAAGAAATACTATACCAACGCCTGGCCCCTTTACCCGACCTGGTCGATTTTGTTGAATGCCTATGGGTAGTGGAAGCCATGCACCAAAGCGAAGTACAGGTGGAGAAAATCATACCTGACGGATATGTGGAGATAATATTTCATTATGGAGACCATTATGAGATCAAAACAAATAAGCTTTGGGAAAAGCAGGCTTTAAATCTGTTGGCAGGTCAAATAGACAAGCACTTCTTTTTGCGCAATACCCAAAGAATTGGCATGCTTGGAATTAAATTTAAGCCATTGGCCCTTACGGAGCTTTTTGGCATCAACATGCAGCTTTACACTAATCGTGTGGTAGATCTTTCTGAGCAGGATGAGGGATCTTTAAGGGAAATAGTAACAGCGATAAACGGTATGTACAGCTATGAGGAAATGATGGAAGTTGTTCAGAACCACCTGCTTCATTGGATAACTCAGGCGGATCCTCAGAAGAAGCTGAGAAGGGCGATAGAGCTAATAATGCAGTGTAAAGGGACCATTAAAATAGGACAGTTGGCACAAGAAATAGACCTGAGTGAAAGGCAGATTGAAAGGCTTTTTGCCAGGTGTGTTGGCCTAACGCCAAAGTGCTATGCCAGAATATTGCAATTCAATTACATCTTTGACCTGATAAAGACAGGTGATCCTTCGTGGAGCGACATAGTTCATGATGCAGGTTATTTTGATCAGTCACATTTCATAAAGGCCTTTAAATATTTTACCGGTGTTGATCCGTCCCGGTACATATTTGAGCAACCAGGCATGGCCAATTTCTTTTTAAAAAAGTAATTATTCAGATGTCGGCTTTTTACAATACATAACCCTCTACCGGTTAGTATTTTGCCATTAAAAAAGTTATGAAAAGATTCTATAGTTTATTGCTTTTGCTTGTAATAGCATATACATACGGCTATACCCAATCACCTGGCTCAGAGAAGTTGAACCAGCTATCCTGGCTCATTGGTAAGTGGGAAAGGCAAAATGTGAAGCCCGGCAAAACTTCCCATGAACATTGGGAGCCTGTTTCTGACAACAGTATGCGGGGTTGGGGAGTAACCCTGGCGGGTACCGACACAATATTTGTTGAGAAGCTGCAAATAATAAATAATGAAGAGGGGCTTTTTTATGTAGCGGATGTGGCTGAAAACGTAGAGCCAGTTTACTTCAAAATCGTAGCACTAAGTGAACAAGGGTTTGTCTGTGAAAATCCTGAGCATGATTTTCCGAAAAGAATTGCCTATGTACTCAGTGGAGACCAGTTGAAGGCTACTATTTCGGGAGATGGTAAGGAAATAGACTTCCTGTTCAGGAAGGTGACTCAATAAAAAAAGTTGGCTCATCTTGAGCCAACTAAAGACATCAGGTTAGTTTACTTTTTTTGCTTGATCTTTACATCAAGGTCTTTGGCCATATTTGCCGTGGCGATATTGATAAAGTCCATGGCATTAGGAGTGCCTTTCTCTCCGTTTCCGCCTATATAGGTGGTAGGTACGAGTTGGGTACCGGCGATTGCCTGTGCATAAGCCGAGTGCACCTTTTCAAAAGTCTGAAGTTTCATTTCAAGAGCACCATCGGCCTCCATTACTCTTTTCTTTTTGTAAGCCTCAGCATCTGCCAGCACTTTTACTTCCTGTGCTTTCAAGCGGGCAGATTGTAATTCCAGCTTATGCTTTTCAACGTTTACCTGCTCTCTCTTCTTTTCAGTTTCCATAGTTATCAAAGCTGTAATTTGCTCTTTTTCCATGTTCACTTTGATGCTGGCTTTGGCAGCCTCTCCTTCAGCTATAATTCGCTGCTTCTCGTATTCTGCCTGCTTGGCCCTTTCTTTTTCAATAGAGGCCTGAGCAGCTGCATCCCTTTGCTTACCCAGCAATTCCTTAAACCGTTGCTCGGGATTGACATCTTCAACGGTTGCCTGCGAAACCACAATACCATATTCTGCAATGGGGTGTTTCTTTCGCATGATGGTGCCGTCGCTGTTCGTTCTCTTTTTCACGTTATATCGCACCAATGTTCTGTTTTCTATAGTTCTGCTGTCATTTATTGATTTAATGGAGTCGGTACCATTTGGCTTCATTTCTTCTGCATCCAGTATGTACATGCCGTGAGCCAGTTGATCCAGCACGGCATTTTCAAGCTCACCACCTCGTCCGGCTATGTATTCCTGTGCAGAGATTAACCGGGCCGAATTTTTGGCAATTTCCATACACGAAGGTATCAAAGAACCATTTACCAGGTTGTCCTGATGTCTGAATTCAAGAGCCATTTTCAAGAATAGGTCCGGGTTTTCTGGCAGACGGAATCTTGCTGATAATGCCAGTTCCGCTTTTACTGCATCATTAAAACGCACGGGTATAGTTACTCTATTGCCACTGTACTGCTGGCCGTCCTGCTCCTTTTCTTCATTAGAAATAAACTTTACGGTTACTACCTTTTTCCAGGGCACTACTTCTCCCCACCATTTCAGGTGGTATCCGGGGCGGAGCTCTGCTATTTGTTTACCAGTAGGATATTGAACCAGGTAGCTATAGCCTGCTTCGGAGTAGAAAAAAAGGCCGTTAACAAACATCAGAGCTATACCCGATAAGATTAAGATGGCCGAATTTCTAACTTTCCAACTTTTAATGAACTCGGAATTTATATCCGATTTTTTCAGCACCAGTGCAGCAATCGCCCCGATGATCATTAAAAGACCGATAATAATGGTTAATGCTTTCATAGTTTAAAAATTTAAGGTTAATAATAAAAATGCATGAGCGTCTGTGCTCATCATTGAGCAGGGTAAACCTTTAACCAAGGTATTGGCGAGATATCTACTTTTATTATTGCCAACAGAGGGCACCAAAAACCACAAGTTCCCAACGGGGCCTCATTGAATTCAGTTATTGTCTTGTTAGCTATTGGTCAACATGGGTGCCTGACCAGATAGGGGAGAAGAAAAATAACATGTCTGAGAAAATGCATCACAACCCATGACTGATTGCAATTCTCGTTTTCTCAATGAGTTAAAACGGTCAGTAACTGACATTTCAATTACTTTCTGCATCAACTTACTAGTATATACGGCGTCAGAATATTCGAGGTTGCGAATATTCACGAATATTTTAATTAGCATCATTTGTATAATCGTTTATGCAAATATTTAATAATAGAAAAGTGGGCAAATTTGGAAGGAGATAGCCTTTTTGTTGCCTTCTAAAACAAAAAAAAGTTGGCTCTCACGGGAGCCAACTTAATGCTATAAAGTAAAAAGGGAGTCTGACAAGAAGTTAAATTACATGGGCCGATTAGTTCAATACGAATTTAACCGGGATCATTTGTCTTACTTTAACAGGAACGCCACGTTGCTTACCAGGATTCCACTTTGGAGGATTTTCAAATATCCTCAGTACTTCTTCGTCACACCCGGCACCAATACCTTTCGCGATTTGAATGTCGACCATATTTCCTTTTTCGTCTACAACAAAACTCATATACACTGTTCCTTCAATTCCCATTCTCCGTGCCTGGGCAGGGTATTTTAGTTTTTTATTGATGAACTTGTATAAGGCCTCCAATCCTCCTTCTGGAGATGGCATTTTTTCTACAATCAAAAAGGGACTGTTGTCTACTTTTTCATCTTTTGGGCCTTCATCTATTGGGTCAGGAATAACTTCGGGTATTTCAATAGGGTCAATAATGACATTGTCAGGCACAGGCTCGGGGTCTGGTTCTGTTGTTTCAATTGGGTTAGCTACCCTTGGTTTTGGCGGCGGCGGCGGAGGGTCAATGATGGTAATTGGAATGTTTTCATTTTCGATAACATTCCCTTCTGTGATATCAACAGGATCAACCACTTTCTCCGTCCTGTACTCAAAGGCGCTTACAGCCAGCATCATCGCGGCCAGCAGACCGATATGAAAGAAAAGTCCTGATTGTTTTCTCAGGTCCTTTTCAGGATTCTTACGCTTTTCCATGATTTTTGGTGTTTAATGAAACATTTATTAATACACCCGGCCGGGATGTTTTATATGCTTTTGCCTGGGCCTCTCCTTTCGGAGTGTCATTTTGAGGCTTATCTATTTCGCGCAAAGCAAAATACCCCAGCATGATCAGTCCCATAAAAATGATAATGTAGATAACGATCCTCAACAGCCTCTTTCCAATACTTGAGCGCTCATGCCTTTTGAGAAGATCATAATAGTCCTTGTGGCTTTCGATCCTTCTCGAAGTCATTTTCTTTCTGCGCAATCTGATCTCGTGTCTTCCCATTATTCAGTCCAATTGACTTTAAAGTGTTCTTTTAACTTTTCCACGGCTCTGTAAAGACGCATTTTAGCACCACTTTCGCCAATATTCAATATAAATGCTATTTCCTTAAAACTTCTTTCCTCAAAAAACCTCAATTCCAGCACCTCCATAGTCTCAGTCGGAAGCTCCTTCAATGTACTTATTAAAAGCTGGATCTGCTCCTGGCTAAACTCCTTTTCATCATTTTCAAAAAGCTCAAAAACACGCTCTTCCTCGACACTGAATACCCTGTTTTTCTTTTTCTTATTAAAAAACTTGTTCACCTCATTACTTGCAATGCGGTAAAGCCATGCAGAAAAAGGTAATCCCCTGAATTCATACTTTTTTAAATTTTGCAGTGCTTTCAAAAAAGTTTGAGAACAGAGGTCGGCAGTCAGCTCCTCATCATCCGTTCTGCGGTAAACAAAGTGGAATATACCCTCATAATACCGGTCATATATTTTACCGAAAACCCGGGGATCTTTCTTAGATGCCTCGATTATCCGTTGCTCATCAGCAATCTCTTCTTCGGTCATATGTTTGGCCGTATTCAAGTGTCGAATTCCAATAGTTTTAAACATATAACCGCAGTTTTTTAAAAGGTCACAGAAAAAATTAATTTTTTTCTGTAGAGCGAAAAGGCCTTTAATGTTTTACCCACTTCAACAGGAATATAACAAATAATATTTACAGCCATACCCGAACATGTAATATCCATTGCTTGCCTTTATAAATATTAATATTTTTAAACGGTATCAATCCCAGTCTAATGAACAAGCTATATCTCTGTATTGCCCTGCTCTTTATAGGATGCACGGCAACGTCTAATTCCACAACATCATCGGGAAAATCTGCTTCGTATGGTTCTGGTATAGCCGGCAAAACGGCCGGCATGGATAAGTACGATGGGTACTTCGAGTTCTATTACGATCCCAAAACGGATAAAATCCTGCTGGTGGTAGATAAATTTAATCAGGAGTTTCTATATGTAAATTCACTTTCGGCTGGAGTAGGCTCCAATGACATTGGCCTGGACCGTAACCAATTGGGCAATAGCCGTGTAGTAAAGTTTGAAAGAAGAGGCCCTAAAATCCTGCTCGTTGAGCCTAACTATACCTACCGTGCAGTGAGTGATAATGTGGATGAACAAAAAGCTGTGGAAGATGCTTTTGCCCAGTCAGTATTGTGGGGTGGCACATTGATTACTGAGGAAGATGGCAAAGTACTTATTGATGTATCTGATTTTCTTTTAAGCGATGCCCATGATGTGAGTGGAACTTTGAAAAATACCAAACAAGGGAGTTATACACTGGACAAGTCACGTTCGGCTTTTTACTTACCACGAACCAAAAACTTTCCCGGTAATTCTGAATTTGAAGCTACGCTTACTTTTACGGGAACCCCTTCAGGGCAGTACATAAAAAGTGTAACCCCAACCGCCTCCAGTATTACAGTGCGTCAGCACCATTCGTTTATAGAGCTGCCAGACGATAAATATGAACCGCGTGAATTTGACCCCAGGGCTGGTTTTTTTGAGATGACCCACTACGATTATGCTACGCCTATTAGTGAAAGTATAGAGAAACGTTTTATAACACGTCATAGATTGGAAAAGAAGAACCCCGAGGCTGCGGTAAGTGAGGCGGTAGAACCCATTGTTTATTATCTTGACCGAGGTACCCCGGAACCCATCAGGTCGGCATTGCTTGATGGGGCGCGATGGTGGAACGAGGCGTTTGAAGCAGCAGGTTATAAAAATGCCTTTAGGGTAGAAATGCTCCCTGAAGGTGCTGATCCCATGGATGTTCGTTACAATGTGATCAACTGGGTACACCGCTCTACCAGAGGCTGGTCTTATGGATCTTCAGTCACTGATCCGAGAACAGGTGAGATTATTAAAGGTCATGTATTACTGGGGTCTTTAAGGGTGCGACAGGATTACCTGATAGCAGAAGGGTTACTTGCGCCGTATGAAGAAGGCACGGAGGTACCTAAAGCTATGGAGGAAATGGCACTTGCCAGGCTCAGACAGCTTGCCGCACATGAAGTAGGTCATACTCTTGGCCTGGCCCATAGCTACGCATCCAGTGGAGAAGGGCTCGCATCGGTTATGGATTACCCACACCCGGTCGTAAGGGTTGAAGACGGGAAAATTAGCCTGAGCAATGCCTACGATGATAAAATAGGGGCGTGGGATAAAGTGGCGATCAAATATGGCTACCAGGATTTTGCTGATAATGTAGACGAAAAAGAAGGTTTGAATAGTATTATACAAGGCGCACTCAGCCAGGGGTTAAGTTTTTTGTCAGATCAGGATGCCAGGCCTCAGGGCGGGGCACACCCTTATGCTCATCTATGGGATAATGGCGCCAATGCTTCTGATGAGCTTTTAAGGGTACTTGAAGTGCGTAAAGTAGCGTTGAACAATTTTGGTGAAAACAACATCAGAATGCATCAACCTTACGCGAAACTGGAAGAGGTGCTTGTTCCTGTTTATTTTTTTCACAGGTACCAGACCGAGGCTACGGTTAAATTGGTTGCAGGACTTAATTATCGGTACGCATTGAGGGGCGACGGCCAGTTGGTCACTAAAATGATAGCTCCTGAGATACAGAAGAAAGCACTGGATGCGCTCATAGAAACACTCAAGCCTGAGCATCTTGCTCTGCCGGAACCATTGTTAAGTATAATACCTCCGCGACCCATGGGCTATGATAGGGGCAGGGAAGTGGTAACTCTAAGAACTGGCCTTACGTTTGATCCCCTGGGAGCGGCGGAAAGCGCAGCTAATGTTACTTTGAGTCTGCTTTTCAACCGGTCAAGAGCTCAGCGACTAATTGAATACCACGCCCGCAACCAGGATCAGCCATCACTAATTTTTGTAATTGATAAAGTATTGAACTCTACCTGGGAGGCCTCTCATCCTGAAGGTTATCAGGGCGAAATACAGCGAGTGGTTGATAATGTGGCGCTGGCAAATTTAATGGCACTGGCAGCAGACAAAGATGCCAGTGATCAGGTAAGGGCTATCTGCTACCTCAAGCTTATGGAACTAAAGGGCTGGCTTGAGTTAGTTTCAAAAACAACAAAGACCGATTCTCAAAAGGCCCATTACCTATCGGCACTGAGAAAAATTTCTCTATTTGAAAAAGAACCTGTGCAGTTTGAAAAGCCGGAACTATTAAATCCACCGCCTGGATCACCGATTGGTATTATGTGCGACCGGTAGCCCGGTAAGTTTGCAAATATGCTGTTTGCCATAATGGAACTCAATTTCATACTGGTCAATTAGCTTGCCAAAGCTACTTTTTAAAGGATTTACCTAACCTTAACGTATGGACTTGGTATAGCGTTTGTTAAAACCTTGAAGTAGAAGAAGCACGGTATTTGCTGCGCATATTTTATTGTCAAAACCGATCATTATGAATAAGTTAAAACAACCAGGTGCTTTATTATTGGCTTTAACATTTATGTTCGCGGCATGTACTTCTGATGAAGAGGTAAATCCCGGAACACCACCAGAGCTTCCTCCAGCAAGCTCCATGGAGATGGATTTTTCTCAATTCGACAACTGCGCCAATAGTGGTGGCCGGGAAATGGCCACCAATTGGGAGACCGCCGCTACTTACGTGGGCGTGTGGAATGTAGTGTTGGCTGTTGGCATGGCAGTGCCTGTAGCTTCATTTAAAGCTGCTATTTCCCAGAAGGCCAGCTACGATTCAGATCGAGGACTATGGGTCTGGAATTTTGATCACAAGGTAGTGGGGAGAACCTACAGTTTTGAGCTTACTGGTGAAGTTACCGATGCCGGAGTCGAGTGGAATATGTATGCCTCAGAGCAAAACGGTTTTCAAAATGTGCTATGGTATTCCGGTGTAATGGCTGCAGATGGCAGTAGCGGATATTGGGAGCTTAACAAAGATGGGGACAACCCAACGCCATACCTGAGAATAGACTGGGAAGTGGAGAATGAAGAAGCTGCTTACATCAAATACAAAAATATCGAGACCGGGACTGCTGGTTTTGGGTCATATATTGAATATGGAAAAACTACAGAAGTGGATTATAACCGTTATTACAATATTATAGGAGCCGGTGGAGCGAGCGTTGAAGTAGAATGGAACCATGAAACGGGCATAGGTCACTATAGAGTTAATGGTAGTGCCTATTTGTGTTGGGACACTTCATTTGAGGATGTAGCTTGTTAATTTCAAATTGCCTCTTTAATTAAAAATGCCCGGGATTAATAGTTCCGGGCATTTTTGTATATAATGATCATTGATGCTAAAACTAACTTATAGCAACATTAAAATAATCATTCAATGGCTTGATCTGTTCAAAAACTGCTACGCATTTATCAGCATCTGACCAGTCGGCTATTTCCTTATCTGTTATCTTGTGCAGTACAATGAAGCTTTTCAGCTTAAGCAGGTCAATATTCGGATGGTCTTCCTGATATCCCTTTGGTGCACGTTTTAGCGATTCACCCTGAAGTGAACCAAAAAGGCTCTTGAATTTTTTCTGGTCTACAATCTTTTTAAGTTCGGCAGCATTGTAATCAATTTCCTGACGGACCTTGGCAAGATTATCAGGGTCAGGAGCATAGATGCCTCCGGCTATGAATGAGTTATCGCCAGGTTCCAGATGAAAGTAATAACCAGCTTTACCGGACTTTTTACCACCTTCTGAAAGGAACATCCCAAAGTTAATTTTATAGGGACTTTTGTCTTTGCTAAACCTGATGTCCCGGTTGATCCTAAAAATACATTGCTTTGGCTCCAGTCCCAGCAGGCCGGTATCTATGGGTGTCATCTTCAAAATAACCTCATGCACAAAATCTATAAATTCTGAACGAGAGGCCTGGTATGCAGGCTTGTTGGCATGCATCCAGTCCTTATTGTTATTGAGTCTTAGATCCTTTAAAAAGGCTAATGATTTAGTTAGTGCCATTACTTCTTGATGTATTCATCAAAAGTGTTGTGCTCTTTGGAGTACAACTCTTCATCGGATAAAGTCTTGAAATAATCGTAAGTGATCTTCAATCCTTCTGCCCTGTTTACTTTTGGCTCCCATTTCAGTATTTCCCGTGCTTTGTCAATGTTTGGCTGACGCTGCATCGGATCATCTTTTGGAAGTGGTTTGTATGTCACCTTTTGATCTGTACCTGTAAGTTTGATGATCTCTTCGGCAAACTCCCTGATTGTAATTTCATCAGGATTGCCGATGTTTACCGGGTATGGATAGTCGCTGAACAACAAACGATAGATGCCTTCAACAAGATCATCGACATAGCAAAATGATCTGGTTTGAGAGCCATCACCAAATACGGTAAGGTCCTCGCCGCGAAGAGCCTGTCCGATAAACGCAGGCAGCACACGGCCATCATTCAGGCGCATTCTCGGTCCATAGGTGTTAAATATTCTTACAATGCGTGTCTCCAGTCCGTGGTAGGTGTGGTATGCCATGGTCATGGCCTCCTGGAAACGCTTGGCCTCATCATATACACCTCTTGGACCGATGGGATTTACATTGCCATAGTACTCTTCTGTTTGAGGGTGGACCAAAGGGTCTCCGTAAACTTCTGAGGTGGAGGCTATCAGCATTCGCGCATTTTTAGCCTTGGCCAGACCAAGGAGGTTATGCGTGCCCAGAGAACCTACTTTTAAGGTTTGGATTGGGATCTTCAAATAATCGATCGGGCTCGCGGGAGAGGCAAAGTGCAAGATATAATCAAGCTTGCCCGAAACGTGAACAAAATTGGAAACATCGTGATGGTAGAATTCGAAATCCTTTAACTTAAAAAGGTGTTCGATATTTTTCAGGTTACCGGTGATGAGATTGTCCATACCGATAACTTTAAAACCCTCACTGATGAATCGGTCGCAAAGATGGGAGCCGAGGAATCCTGCGGCTCCTGTTATTAAAACTACTTTCTTATCCATTGATTGTTTCTCTACCTATACTTACATATGTGAACCCAAGTTCTTTCATTTCTTCGAGAGTATAAAGGTTTCTACCATCGAAAATAACCTTATTTTTCAACAAAGTCGAAAGCTTGTCAAAGTCCGGAGTTCTGAATACCGGCCATTCTGTAGCTACCAGCAGGGCATCAGCATTGTTTACCGCAGAGTAAGCGTCATGGCAAAAGGTAATCTTCTCACCGATCTGGTTTCTCACATTTTCCATAGCTTCCGGGTCATAAGCTTTTACTTCAGCGCCTGCTGCCAGGAGTTGCTCTATATTATAAAGTGCAGGGGCTTCGCGAATGTCATCAGTATATGGTTTGAAAGAAAGTCCCCAGATGGCTATGGTTTTGCCGGTAAGGTCACCACCAAAATATTCTTTAATACGAGGTATAAGCTTGGTCTTCTGGTCCTCGTTAACATCCATTACAGACTTTAATATCCGGAAATCATAATTCACCTGCTCAGCTGATTTTGCCAAAGCCTGAACATCTTTAGGGAAACAACTTCCTCCGTATCCGATACCTGCAAATAAAAACCTCTTTCCAATTCTGCTGTCTGTACCTACACCTTTTCTTACTGCGTCTACATCTGCCCCTAGTAGCTCACACATATTGGCAATCTCGTTCATGAAGGTGATCTTGGTAGCAAGAAAAGAATTAGCAGCGTATTTTGTAAGCTCGGCAGATTTCTCATCCATGAAGATCACGGGATTTCCCTGTCTTACTAGCGGAGCATATAATGTTTCCATCAGCTTTCGGGCCTTCTCAGAGTTAGTTCCAATTACTACCCTGTCAGGTTTCATGAAATCGTCAACAGCAACTCCTTCTCTCAAAAATTCAGGATTGGAAACTACATCAAAATCCACTTTTGCATTCTGGGCAATTTTGGCTCTCACTTTTTCTGCAGTTCCTACCGGTACAGTACTTTTGTCCACTATAACTGCATAATCTTTTAAAAGAGGGCCGAGATCTTCTGCAACTTTCAATACATACTGCAAATCAGCAGAGCCATCTTCACCGGGAGGTGTAGGCAGGGCAAGGAAAATGATTTTAGCTCCTTCAATACCTTCTTTCAGATCTGTGGTGAAACTTAATCTGCCTTGAGACAGGTTGCGTTCGAAGATCACTTCGAGTCCAGGTTCGTAAATGGTTATTTTTCCATTTTTCAGACTATTAACTTTTTTTTCATCAATGTCTATGCATGATACGGTGTTTCCGGTCTCGGCAAAACATGTGCCAGTTACAAGACCCACATAACCTGTTCCGACTACTGCTATTTTCATTTTTTTCTAATTTTCAGTGTTTTAGGTTTTCAGTTGCTACGAATAAAGCGTCAAAAATAGTTGATAATTACTTTAAATCCTTATCAACAGGGAAGATTCATAAATTGTTAAAAAAAGGTTACCAAACTAACATTCGTTTGGTTGACAGATTTTAATAGCTATCT
>NZ_SMLW01000599.1 GCF_009711405.1 Fulvivirga kasyanovii
ATGATTTATAAAAAGAAAAACACATAACAACAATAATTAGCGCAAAGGGCAGGCCTGTCAAAATTGAGGCAGTCTGTAATGCCGTTAACCCTCCACCTATTAATAAAATGGAGGCTATTAAACCTTCCATAGAAGCCCAAAATATTTTTTGTCCTTTAGGGGCATCATGCCTTCCTCCGGAAGTAAGCATATCAACTACAAACGATCCTGAATCCGAGGAGGTCACAAAAAAGCTTCCTACCAGCAGAACGGTAACAATAGACGCAAATGAAGTCAAGGGGTATTGTTCCAGTAAATAATAAATGGCTGTAGCTACATTGTCATTCACTGCTTCTGAAATTGAAGGATTACCCATAAGCTCCTGGTATATAGCGCTTCCGCCAAATACAGACAGCCATAAGAAAGTCAATATTGTGGGGACCAGTAAAACGCCTAAAATAAATTCTTGCAAGGTTCTTCCTTTAGATATACGGGCAATGAAAATGCCTACAAAAGGAGACCATGATATCCACCAGGCCCAGTAGAATACAGTCCATGAGTTTTGCCAGTTCTTTTCCTCTCCGACTCCCTGATAGGAGTTGGTCCAGAAGCTTAATTCAAAAAATTCATAGGCATAGTGTCCCATATTTTGCACAAAGGATTTTAGTAAGAATAGCGTAGGCCCAACGAGTAACAAAAACAGCAAAAGAAATATCGCCAGTCGCATATTCCATTCACTTAGCATCCTGATTCCTTTGTCAATGCCCAGAATGAGGGATAAAGTAGCAAAGAAAGTAATGACGATGATTAAAATAACCTGTACGGTGCTACTAATTTCAAAATCAAATAAGTATGCTAATCCAGCATTCACCTGCTGAACTCCAAATCCTAAGGATGTGGCCAGACCGAATAGAGTAGCGATTACCGAAATAATATCTATAACATCGCCAATCCAACCGTAAATTTTATCTCCGAAGATGGGGTGGAAAACAGAGCGAATAGTCAGTGGCAATTTACGGTTGAAGGTGAAAAATGCCAGTGCAGCACCTACCACTGCATATAAAGCCCAGGCATGAACTCCCCAATGCAGGAAGGTAACCCCCATGGCCGCTTTGGCAGCCTCTACCTTGTTCTCCGGATCCTCCAAAAACGGATTGCTGCCGAAGTGAAAGATAGGCTCTGCAACACTCCAAAATAACAAGCCTATCCCCATACCTGCGCTAAACAGCATGGAAAACCAGCCTGACTTGGTAAACTCCGGCTCCGCATCCTTTCCTCCGATTCGGATATACTTAAACTTCCCAAAACCTAAGAATAGGCTAAAGATCAATAGCCCGTTTACCAACATAATAAAGAACCAGCCCACATTGTTGGCCACTGTGGTTTGAATACTGGAAAAGTACTTTTCCATTGGCTTACCTACAATCAATGTAGTGGCCACTAATATTGCAACAATCAGCAGGGATGTTACAAATACAGTTCCATTGGCCTTAATACCTAAAAATGTTTTTTTATCGCTTCTTATTTTACTCATAATTCTATTTTACTTTTTTAGAAGTAATAACCTATGTTCACATTAAACCTTAAATGCCAGTCATCTGATGTCGCAGACCCTTGTGCCAGGGAATTATTAAAATCGGGGTTGAGCCAGGGCATGTTTTTGCCAGAAGCAAAATCAACATAGGTGTAAACATTTCCTGCCGTGATCAGTGCCCCGGTTACATTCATAATGGTTTCTGCAAAATTTTCCCCGGCTTTATCTACATACCCAAAGTCGTTGTAGATTTGAATATTTGAAACTGGCCCCCATTCCACTGGAATATTATAGCCGACTCCTAAGGTGTAAGTATTAGCTTCAGCAGCTATGAAATAGGGATACCCGTACGCCGTCATGGCTACAATATTATCGGGCTCGTCAGATGGGTTTTTTGTATTAATTTTATACTTGGAGATCTGAGCTTTTAAATCGAATTTACCTGCACTCAGTTCATAATGCATGGCGAGGGCATAATGCTTGCCCATTTTTCTCGTGTCCAAATTTTCTACCCCTCCATATTGAGCAGAAGCACCCAGCTTATGTTTGGTCTTTTCCTGACCAAGTTTGTAATTGATTTTTCCGTTGAGTTGGTTGACTTCTTTATTTCTTAAGTCCGGTGCACCATCCCCGTCCAGATCCTTGGATGCAATGTCATAGGAGTACCTGCTATCCGAGTGGTCGGAGTAACTCCCGAAACTCATTTCTTCGGCGTTCTTGAAAAAAGCTATGGCGTAATCTACTTTTTCGCCTTTGTGAGAATACTTCATGCCCATGTCATGGTCGTCTTCCAGGCCTGCATAGTAATTGATGCTAAAAAACCAATTATGAGAGTTATACTGTGTTATACCAAAGGGTACCTGTGTAAGGCCTATTTGTAGGTTGTCCGTGTCATTAAAATCATAACCGATCCAACCCTGCTTGAGCATCCCGCCACCAAAATCAGCGGCATATAAACGATACTCTGCGTTTAATTTTACACCCTTATATTTGGCTTTTGCATTGATGCGGAATACATCATAACCAAAATCACCTCCTCTGCTCTTTTGCCCATCTTTCCAGGTGGAAAGGTTGTAATTAAAGCGGAGGGCACCTCCGATATCAATCTCTGGTTTGTCTTGTGCGCTTGAATATTGAATAAGTAGAAGATAGGATATACATCCAATAAAAATAGATTTAAAACTCATGAATACTAATAGTGTAACTTGTTATTAAAAAATTCGCAGGCTAATAATCGGCCAGGATAGTTACATGGGGAAAACTATAAAAATGGGGCAGTATTACATTAGAATATTGAATAAGAAAAAGGAATATGCATTCTGTGAAAAATTTTAAAAAAATGAACTCTTATGATATAAATGATTGAATTTTAATTGATTAAAAACATGCAAGTTAAGAATTTTTACTTGGATAAGTAACTGATCAGGTGAGAATCTGTGAAAATGTGGCAAGACTAATTGTAAATCACTTTGTCTCCAGGCTTTCTTTTGTACCTCATCTTCTTTCAAACAATACCCTTTGAGAAAATCTGATAGGCTCAAAAATACTCTGCTTATCCTTACTTGTTTTTATCAAACCTACCCGCACTGACTGTCACTAAGGTTAAGCAGATTAATCCCTGATCCCTTTTAGTTATACTGACAAACATCACCTTATAAAATGACCTGCAAAGGTTAAAACATACTGCTGATATACAGAAATTAGGGCTATGATACGAAGCAGCCCAAAAACAGGTTCTGGTCAGGTACAAGGCGGAATTGCCCATGCCCTTGAACTTCTGCAAAATAAAGTGGAAGAGCTTGCCGGTTTCTATGGAGGTGGTCTGGATTTCAACCAGATGGTTTATCCGCTTTGGTCCGCCAGAGATGTGCTGGGGCATTTGGTGTTTTGGCATGAGAGCTTTGCCAGGAACCTGAAAGATGCCTCAGAAAAACGAAAACCTAACCCACTTAAGGGCTCACTGGCTGAGGTAAACCGGCAAAGTGTTGATTCGAACAGAGGAGTTTCCATAGAAGAATTGATTGAGAGGCTCAGGAAAGCGCAAGAAATTATCAATGAATATATCTTCGATACATCAATAAGCCTGATACCTTATAAACAGGGATCGAGAAGCTATTCCAGGCTTGAACATTTAGAAGTTGTAACAAGCCATATCGGTAAACATCTTAAAGACCTAAACAAAAAGCTATGCCCAGACCAAAAAACAAAAAAGAGCTGACCGAACTGAGTCAGTCTAACTTTAAAAAGCTCAATGAATATGTTGACTCATTTTCTGAAGAAGAAAGGGAAGCAGAATTCCCTAAAGGAACCATGAACCGGAACATCCGGGACGTACTGGCTCATCTGCATCACTGGCATTTAATGATGCTGGAATGGTACCATACAGGAATGCGAGGCGAAATGCCCGATATGCCGGCTAAGGGCTACACATGGAAGACCGTACCGGAATTGAATAGAGAGATTTGGGAAAAATACAGCAATGTTGACTTAGCGGGTGTTAGGAAAATGCTCAAAGCTTCGTTCTCCGAATTACAGGAGGTAATAGAAAAACACACTGACGAAGAGTTGTTTGAAAAGAAACGTTACAAGTGGACTGGCTCTACCTCATTGGGTTCTTACCTGATTTCGGCTACCTCCAGCCATTATGACTGGGCCTTGAAACTGATAAAGAAATGTAAAAAAGTGCAGGCTTTTTAATAACTGGGATGAAGGATCAAGCTGAATTTCTGAAGGTTCTCTGACCGTTTGACTGTGTTAGGACTGGTTAATAGCTATCAGCAAAAGTTGATGAAAAAGAAAATATGGCAATGTGCTATTCAGATTTCTTGTAGGTTTCGATAATAACTAGCACATCATCATTTTCAAATTGATCAAAGTCACAGCAATACTGTGTTTCTGACAAAAGGATTTTTACTTTAAGTGTTTCTTTGGTTAATTCAAGTATTTCGTATTCCCAATAAAATTCGGGCAACCTGTCACCCGGATCAAGAATGAGTTTTCTGTTATTAATGTTCCACTCTCCACCGACGTAGTTGCGATAGTAATGTTTGTTATCATCGACTTGCAGAATGGCAGAGGTACTTACCCAATCATTAATGGCTCCCCCATCGATTCCATTGAAAGTGACATTTTCAAGCTTCCATGTGCCAGTAATCAATTTGGGGTCTAATACACTTTCCTCTTTATCACAGGCCCAGAGCATGACCAGGCCAACTAAGATCAATTTGAAACCTTTCATATTTTATAGTTATAATGCCTAAACAACGATTACCTAATATAAAGATGGTAAATATTATTTAATGCTCCAAATAGTATAAATTAACATTGGTAATTTAATAAAATTATTATCCGTGAACTATTTTGGAAGTTGAGGTGACTGTACTAACCGTTCAATCCATCAACAAAAGCAGTATCAGATCCAGGTGCATCGTCTATCGGTCACAGGAAATAAAGGCCGGGCTAGTAAAGCAACATTGACAGCAACATTTCACACGCCAGAAATATACTGATGCAGGACATGTAGATAAACCCGGCAATGTTAAATTTTATCAGGGTCTTGAACCAATGCTGTTGGTATACTCTCAGAAATGAGAAGTAAGCATAGGTAGATACGATCAGGAAACCGATGAACCCGACCGTAGTCTGCATGCTTTCATTTTCAATTCCATAGATCATGATCAAAAGGCACAATCCATAAGCCAGATAGGCAAAGGAATGTAAGTGAAGCCCATGTATGAGGTGATGAATGTAGAAGCCTTTCTTCTGGCGGATATACAGAAGTTTGAGTGTCAAAGCAAAGATAGGGATAAGGATAAGCATCATCAATGGCAGGTTTTTAAGAATATAGTCCACGATTTGCTCATTACCGGCCCTCATTACCCGTATGGACTGCATGGCAATATGTTCCTCAAAAGGAGAGGGGTTTTTAAGGTTCATCGAGTCCAGTATTTGCTGATCACTGATTTTGCGATTGTCTTTAAGTTTTGTGATTAGCTTCCAGTCTATCTGTACAAATATTGAAGCGTTATCTTCCTTGCTCTTTTTATCAGTAAGAGCGGCCTTTGTGGGTGCTGCGGCCACGGTATCTGTTGAGGTCAACGAGTCGGGAGCATGTACGGCAGCCAACAGGCTGTCAGGCACAAAAATACCAAGCAATACAAGTTGGCTTGGTGTCAATTCCGATTTTAAAGACTCGATGTCTTCCTGGGAAAGGTTGTCGTGAACTACTTTTTGCAGGTCTTTTAAATCTTCGCCCTCAAGTTCATCTTTCATTTTTGTTAAAGTTTCCTTAGGCACGAGCTTCTTGAGTTTCTTCCGGGTTTCGCGATCAAGACCGTCAATGTCGCTGAGGCTATAACTGCTCTCAATAATAGATTGGTTGTCAGCCTGGTCAGTAACTATTTTTTTGCCAACCATGGCAAACACGAAGAAGTAGAACAGACTTATGATCAGATATAGCCTGAGTGGGTGTGCGTAGCTGACCCTTTGGCCTGCGATGTACCTGTTGGTAAGGAAGCCGGGTTTAAAAAAGAAAGGCATAACACTTCTCCCGAATGTGCCGTCCACAGCAAAGTATGTACTGAAAAAATCACCGACAAGGGTGCCGAAAGATACATTGTTGTCATTGTTTTCCTGCCCGCAGTTGGGGCAGTAGTTGTAAACCTGATCAAGTGTATATCCGCAATTGAAGCATTGATTGGTCTTTCTTCTTATTTTCATTACACGATTTATATGGGGCTGCAAATTATTAAAAAATTATAATTGTAACGAGGCAGAACAGGGCAAATCCTCAATTATTTAGTTACCTTCCGGGCTTGAAACACATATATTGGAGGTGCGGTAGAGGACCAATGCAACGTTGAGCATGAAAAAAATCGCTTTTGTATCGCAAATTTTATTATTTTTATATCTTTGATTAACTTGTGTCCGGTTGGTAAACCTATTTTTTAATTTGATCACAGTGAAAAAGTCTCTCATTTTTTCTACAATTTTTCTTCTTGCGGCAGTGGTCACACATGCTCAAAAAAGAAGGGACCAGCAACCCGTAACTTACGAAGAACTGTATGATGAACCATACGCTATAAACACTCTTTTTGTGCAGTTTCAGCCTATTTACGGTGAGTTATGGAAGGCCAACGTCAATGCAGGTTTCGGGTTGGAGGCCACATACTTCCTCCGGGATAAAATGCATTTCAGGGCGCATGCCAGAAAGACCTATTCGAAAAAATTTGATCTCACAAGGGATATTGCGGATAAGAATAGCGAAGTAACCAATGAGGTAGCTATTTTTAACTATTATGAGTTTGGAGGAACCTATCATATCAAAGATTTTGATGAGAGCTCCAAAACCAAAATGTATTTGTATAAGAAGAGCTACAGAGGAGACAAATGGGCGGCACGAGTACCTTTGAGCGCTGAGATACCCTGTAAGGTGAGGAAGATATACGGAGCCCGTCTTGGAGGGGTAGTATTTGATACGGGTATCGATGTAAACAGATTGCTGGATGCCCAGGATAAAACTATGGATATTTTTCAGGACGAGCTTGGAAACCCGATACCTGTGGGGCAGGACCCTAATGGAGAGCCTGAAGACCTGAAGGTTTTTACCAGCATGGATGTGGCAGGCCTTTATCTTGGAGGATCAATGACCTGGATACGTAATGTTGCTGTTGACTTTGATAACAAGTATCAGGAAGGTGTGGATGATCTTATCCTTACGGCTTTCTTCGATATTATCATTGCGCCTTCAGTTGGCCTTGATGATATTCGTGTAGATGGCAGGACATTCTCTGCTGATGTGCTGGATACCAATATGTTTGGGTTCAGGGCCGGATTGGATGGGAAATTTAACAGAACACTGAGCTGGGGCTATGGAGGTGAGGTAGGCATCAGGCCGGGAGTTAAAGGCCAGGGTTTTTATGCCTTGATCAAGATCAGTTTCCCGGTTTACAGTACAAATCTTGACTATTCTGTCGAAGCATTCGGTAAATAACATAAAATATTGAAATTAATGCGAAGGCTGGTACCATGAAGTATCAGCCTTTTTTATTTTTGTGGTATGGAGATACTTATTCAAAATATCAAAGGTCTTGTGCAAGTCAGAAATACCAGCCCGAAATGGGTGGCGGGTAAAAATATGGCAGACTTGCCGGTAATTGAAAATGCCTTCCTGCACCTGAAAAATGGCAAGATTGAAGATTTTGGATATATGGCAGATATGCCTGTTATTGATGCCGATGAGGTGATCAATGCGTCTGGCAGATTTGTATTTCCGTCGTTTGTAGACTCACACACCCATTTGGTGTTTGCAGCCAGTCGTGAGGAGGAGTTTGTTTACAAGATCAAGGGCATGTCGTATGCCGAGATAGCGGCCAAGGGAGGAGGCATCCTCAATTCGGCCAAAAAACTACAGCAAACCACAGAGGACGAGCTTTTTGAGCGAGCTATGGTTAGGGCGCAGGAGATCATCAGGTTCGGTACAGGGGTGGTGGAGATCAAAAGCGGATATGGCCTGACCACCCGGGATGAGATCAAGATGCTGCGTGTGGCTAAAAGGATAGGAGAGAGCAGCCCGCTTAAAGTAAAGACCACGTTCTTAGGGGCACATGCCATACCTAAGGAATACTCAGACCGCAACGACTATATCAAACTGATCAAAGAAGAAATGATCCCGGCCATAGCAGAGGAAGGGTTGGCCGATTACATAGATGCATTTTGTGAAAAGGGCTTCTTTACACCGGAAGAGACAGAAGATATCATGGAACACGGCAAAAAGTTTGGCATGAAGCCGAAGATCCATGCCAACCAATTACATATTTCGGGTGGAGTACAAGTTGGTGTAAAAACAGGAGCGGTTAGTGTAGACCACCTGGAAGCGATGGGCGAGGAGGAGATCAAGGCACTGCAGGGTACCCATGTAATGCCGACATTGTTGCCCGGAGCGGCCTTCTTTCTGGGTACATCCTACCCGCCGGCCAGGGATATGCTCAATGCCGGGCTGCCGCTGGCACTGGCTACAGATTACAACCCGGGAAGTGCACCGTGTGGTAATATGCCGTTGATGCTATCGCTGGCATGTATAAAAATGAAAATGACCCCCGAAGAGGCCATTAATGCTGCTACAATCAACACCGCCTATGCCCTGGAGCTTCAGGGTGAGTATGGTAGCATTACCAAAGGCAAGGTGGCCAACGTGTTTATTACAAACGAGATGCCGTCCTACGCCTTTATGCCGTATGCCTTTGGTTCTAACCTCGTGCATACTACCATTCTCAACGGTGAGATAATCAATAAAGGATTATTTGATGCCGTTTAACTTCTTACTATTTCCGTACTGAAAGTAATGTTGGCCTTGAGTGAAGAGGCTACTGAGCAATACTTTTCAAGGGAAAGCTTTGTTACCTTTTCCAGTTCCTCCTGATTGGCATCCGGAGAGGTGAGGATAAACTTAAGATGTATATCAGTATAATATTTAGGGGCTTCGTCCCTTCTTGTACCTTCAGCCTCGATCACAAAATCAACTAAAGTTTTTCTTCTTTTTTGGATCATCAGGGCTACTTCAACAGCAACACAACCAGAAAGCGCCGACAGCACCAACTCCATGGGTGACTGGTCTGCTTTGCCCTGGTCTTTCATGTCAATTTTTACTTTGAGCCCCTGCGAGTTAGTGGCTTCATATTCATAGTCTGATACGTATCTTGTGGTGGTAACAGTTTTCATTTTTTGTATTGAGATGTTAGTGTTGAGTAATTGAGAATTTTATTCATTTAAGATGGCTAAAATTAAGCTGAAATTCCCGGATGTTAAAGGTTATGATGAAGAACCTACAGTTAGAACCAGTAGTAACTAACAAAACCTTACAGGCTAGCTGAAGTGCTTTTGTATGAGGTTAGTCATGATCTGGCTGGTGAGCGGCTTGGAAATATATTCTTTGACATCAGTATAAGTGTAGGCTTTGGAGATGTCTTCCTGGTATACTGATGAACTAAGCATGCACAGTACCGGTCTTTTTTTGAGCTTAGACTGAAAGCTGGTCTCATATTTTTCAAGGAATTGCCAACCATTCATTACAGGCATATTGATGTCCAGGAAAATAATATCGGGAAAATCTTCAGGTGAAGAGTCTGCAGTCTTTTCCAGGTACTCCAAAGCTTCACGTGCCCTGATAAATGTGGTAATTTTGTCAGCAGTCCGGGTAGTTTCTATTACCCTTTTGTAAATGAAATTGGAAACATCATCATCATCTATAATTAGAATGCTCTTCACTTTTGTCATTATCCTCAATTCTGATCTTTATGTATTCTAAAATAAACGTTAAAAACGGATCCGACGTTGGGTTCACTTTCTGCTTCTATTTTTCCTCCCATAGATTCAATCTGGGATTTGATGATGTAAAGCCCCAGCCCCTTACCTTCTATATCCTCATGAAACCTTTGGTACATTCCAAATAGCCTGTCTTTATAAAGTGCAAGGTCTATCCCTTTTCCATTATCCTTAACCGACATGCAAATGTATTCACCTTTGGTGTAAGTTTTAACATCTATTTGTAAAGGTTTTTCACTTTTATATTTAATGGCGTTGGATATCAGGTTTTGAACGATACTTTCAAGAAGTGGTTTTTTGAACATAATATACTTTTCCCTGATATCAAACCTTAACTCTGCTCCTGAATGTGAGATCTGCGAGGAGAGACTGGTTGTAACAATGTCGAAAATATCCTTGAAATAGATCTTTTCATCGGGTTCGTTGCGGGTTTCCTTAACTGCCACAAGCTGAATAATATCGTTAAGTGTAGACTTTAACTGGTCTACAGAGGTCTCAATTTTTTCCAGAACCTCGGCATTTCCGGGATTGCTGAGGTCTTGCTTGTCGATGAATTGTAGCAATGTATCAATATTGACTACCGGGGCGCGTAGGTTGTGTGAGGTGATATAGGCAAACTGCCTTAATTCATGGTTTGATGCGGTTAGTTCCTCGGTAAGGCTAATAAGCGCATTTTCAGCCTGCTTACGCTCTGAAATATCAAAGATCATCAACAGTATGCAGTTCTTGTGATCAATGCTGATCATCTCAGCAGATAGGATTACATCCCTTACCCTGTTGTCGCGGGTACTCAGGCGCCCATCGAAGCCATAGACCTTGCCCTCTTTATACAGCTCCTTTACAAAGGCTGCACGATCACCCGCATCGGCCCAAAAACCCAGATCGATGGCGGAGGAGCCTACTACTTCCTCTCTGGGCATATTGACCAGTTGCAGGAATTTATCATTCACTTCCAACAGATCGCCGGTTTCGATGTGCGATATTGTGATCGGTATCGGGCTGATGTGAAAAGCTTTATAAAACCTTTTTTCAGACTCTCTGGCCTCAAGTTCACTTTTTTTGGTTTTGGTGATATCACGAATAACGGCCATTACCTGCTTGGCCTTATATTTTACTATCCGGGCTTCGAAGTACATCTCCTCACCATCAATATTGAGCGAGTACTCTACGGTCTGAATAATATTTTCATCATGTGCGGCTTTAAACTTGGTAATAAACTCGGTTGCAATTTCGGGAGCAAACAATTCTTTGACGTTTTTGCCAATAAGTTCTTCGGGGGCAAGTAAAAGTATAGACCTGTCGGGTACCTGGCAGTGCAGATAAGTGCCATCAACATTTAGAATGAAAATAATATCAGGTAAAGCACTTAACAGTGCCCTGTTGCGGTTTTCGCTTTCCTTCAGGTCTAACTCCGCTTTCTTTTTGTCAGTTATATCCTGTATGGAGCCGACAACTTTTACCGGGTTGCCATCTACATCGGTAATGAGTTCTGCCCTGTAGGTAACGTATCTTATTTCATTATCTTTTCTGATAATGCGTGCATCGAGTTGGTAAGGTTTCTTCTTTTTCAGTACATAGTCAAATGCCTCTTTGGCTTTTTTCCTGTCTTCCGGGTGCAGCACTTCTATGCAGTACTCAAAAGAGGGTGTAATCTTTCCGGGTTCCAGTCCGCATATTCTGTAATACTCGTCGGACCATAGCAACTCACCGGTCTCTGCATGGTACTCCCAACTGCCCAGGCTGGCCACCCGCTGGGCTTCTAAAAGGTTGGCTTCACTTTTTCTAAGCCGGTCTTCTATCGCTTTCTGTTTCGAAACATCCAGTATTATCCCTTCCAGTGACAGCATTTTGCCGTTTTTATCAAATACACCTTGCCCACGTTCGAATAAAAATTTGATGTCACCGCCTTTAGTAAATATCCTGTAGTGTATCTCAAATATCTCCTGGTTTTCCAGAGCTTCCCTGATTTTTCTCCAAACGTAATCCACGTCATCAGGATGGGTAATTTTCTTAAAGGAGATGGGGTCATCTCCTGTTAAAAATTCTTCAGGTGTATAACCGGTAAGTTCAATGGCACCATTGCTTACAAAATTCATGGTCCAGTCCGGGTCGTTATTACAGCCATAGACCATTCCAGGCAGATTTTCCAGCAGGGTACTGAGCTTGGCCTGGCTTTCCTTGATCAGTTCTTCACTTTCCTTCCGCTCGGTAATGAATTCTGTAAAAATGATGATCCCTTTGATTGTACCGTCAAAATCCCTCCAGGGAGAATTCTGCCAGCGGATCCATTCCCTTTTGCCATCAGCCTTAATAAAAAAATCATCTTCCTTAAAGATGGTAGCTCCTTCAAGGCACTTTTTATGCAGGTGCTTCCAGTCTTCCCGTACATCTTCAAAAATTTCGTAGTGGTTCAATCCTACGATCTTCTCAATGTCCATCTCCTCATCTTTAACCCACCAGTCTTCCAGGTATTTTGCACTACAGGCTACATAGTTCATGTCTTTGTCAAGCATGGCCAGGGAAAGAGGGGTGCTTTTAATCAGCTCTTTAAGGTTCTCCTCAGATGATTTTAGAGATTTGAGGTATTTCTTTTGCTCGGTTATATCCCTGATTACGGATAAAATAACCCTTTGGTCCTTCCACTCAAAGGGTATGGTTACCAACTCTGCAGTAATGTGGGAGCCATCTGTACAAATGAATACCTGTTCCAGCTTTGGAGCGGCACTACCGGACTCCAAAGTGGTTTGTATCCGCTTCTCCATGGCTGGATGGTCTTCTTTTTTAATGAATTTCCGGATTGACTGGCCGAGGAGATCCTGCCAGTAAGGGGCTTTTAAAAGTTCAGCGGTCGATGGATTGGCGTAGAGAATGGTACCTTCGGAAGTATGTATAAGCAGCGCGTTAGGGGAATGCTCCAGAAGCTTAGCAGTAAACTCCTCATTTTGGTAGAGTGCCTGACTTATTGGCCGCTTGTTATTTTCAGTAAACTCATAACAGATACCGGCTATGCCTGCAATTTTTTCGTGTGAATCTAAAATACAATCCCCTGAAAAGGATAAGCTTTTAGTAGTTCCTGAAGATGTTTTTATTCTTGCTTCTAATGAAAACCCGGAGTTTCCTTTCAATGTGTCATCTATGCTTTTACGGAAGTTGCTACGGTCATCTGCATTCAGAAGATCTATCAGGTCCTGCAGGTTTTGAAGGCGGGAGTGAGGAGCCTCCAGTAAGTCTCTGCATGTTGATGATAACATGAGCAGGTCCTCGCCCGCATACCAGCTCCACAAGCCCAAATTTCCACTCTCTTTTACTGCAGGCATCGGAGAATAGGATTTTTCAAGATGTTCATAATACTCTTTCTTGGCAGGCATCTTTAGAAATATAGAAAAAAACGTACAAAAATACCATAACCAAAGAGTATTCTTATCGCAGTTTCCGTAACATTTAGTTGAACCGCGATGTTAAGTAATTAATGGAGCAATTAGTTGAAATACCTGTCTTTCCTTTATCAATTCTTCCACTTCCTAATGAACTGATCCCGCTGCACATATTTGAATTTCGCTACCGGCAACTTTTAAAGGATGTAGAAGAGAAGGATGTGAAATTTGGGATCTACTACACCCATGGGCTAAACACGGATCGAGTAGGAGCATTAA
Source organism: Fulvivirga kasyanovii (assembly GCF_009711405.1). Classification (GTDB taxonomy): domain Bacteria; phylum Bacteroidota; class Bacteroidia; order Cytophagales; family Cyclobacteriaceae; genus Fulvivirga; species Fulvivirga kasyanovii. The sequence goes on from NZ_SMLW01000599.1 coordinate 13,489, forward strand.
TGAGACTTGAGGGCATATTAAAACGTTACGATACCGGGGAATCTGATATTGTAACCAAGTGCGTCGACACCTTTTTGCTGACCAGGTACTACAATCAATGGTTGCCAAACCCATATCCGGGGGGCAAGGTGTATATGTTAAACGCCAATGAGCATCTGCAAGTCAGTAATAGCTTTTCAGAAGAATTCAAAGATTTTATGACCCTTAAAAACATAACGGATGTTGGGTCATTTGATATCCATGATATTGCCAACGAGCTGAACCTGGATATAGGCGACCGGCTCAAATACCTGAAATTGCTTACCAGGGAAAAGCGGGAAAGTTTTCTCAGGGAACGCCTGAAATATCAAAGGTTTATTCTGGAGCAGGAGAGGCTGCATAAAAATAACTTCTTTCTTAACTGACCCTTCGGCTGGAGCTAAAATAAAGGGATTGAAAAATTGGTGGAGTAAAACGGATCAGGAAATTAAGCTTGCAATATAAAGCTTACCAAATGATTCTTTCCTATCCATAAAAAAGACCTTCCGGTCGATCCGAAAGGCCTTACTTATTGCTTTACATTACGTTACATATTCCTTCTGTATTGTCCGCCCACTTCAAACAAGGCATCAGTAATCTGCCCCAACGAACAAACTTTACAGGCTTCCATGAGGGATTCAAAGATGTTGTCATTTTGAATAGCGCTTTGCTGCACCTTTTTCAACTCTTCGCTTGCCTTCTGCTCATAATGTTTGTGCAACCTGCCCAGCATTTCTATCTGGTATTCCTTCTCCTCTTTTGTAGCCCTGATTACTTCCTGAGGGATCACTGTAGGTGAACCTTTGGAGCTGAGGAAGGTATTGACTCCGATGATCGGGTACTCGCCAGAATGTTTGAGAGTTTCGTAATGCAGGCTTTCCTCCTGTATTTTGCTACGCTGGTACATGGTTTCCATGGCACCAAGTACACCACCTCTTTCTGTTATTCTGTCAAACTCTGTCAATACAGCCTCTTCCACAAGATCGGTCAACTCTTCGATAATAAACGATCCCTGGAGTGGGTTTTCATTTTTGGCCAGCCCGAGTTCTTTATTGATGATCAACTGGATAGCCATGGCACGACGTACAGAATCTTCCGTAGGAGTAGTGATGGCCTCATCATAAGCATTGGTATGCAGTGAGTTACAGTTGTCATAGATGGCGTAAAGTGCCTGTAACGTAGTACGGATATCGTTGAAATCTATCTCCTGAGCGTGCAATGATCGTCCTGATGTCTGGATGTGGTACTTCAACATTTGTGATCTGGCATCAGCGCCATACTTTTCCCTCATGGCCTTTGCCCAGATCCTTCTGGCTACCCGGCCGATGACCGCGTATTCAGGGTCGATACCGTTGGAGAAGAAGAATGAAAGGTTAGGCGCAAACTTGTTGATATCCATGCCACGGCTCAGATAATACTCCACGTAGGTAAAACCATTCGCGAGTGTAAACGCCAATTGTGTGATCGGGTTGGCCCCGGCTTCAGCTATGTGGTATCCTGAGATAGATACTGAGTAGAAGTTCCTGACATTTCTATTGATAAAATACTCCTGAACGTCCCCCATCAACCTCAGGGCGAATTCGGTTGAGAATATACAGGTGTTCTGTGCCTGGTCTTCTTTCAGGATATCAGCCTGTACAGTGCCTCTTACAGCACTAAGCGTTTCCTTCTTGATCTTTTCATAGACATCTTTTGGCAGCACCTGGTCTCCGGTAACACCGAGCAGCATTAGTCCCAGGCCATCGTTGCCATCGGGCAGCTTGCCCTGGTAAGCCGGGCGCTGGTCCTTTTTGTAAATCTCATTGATCCTCTGCTCAACCTCTTTTTCCAGGCCATTTTCCTTGATGTAAATCTCACACTGCTGGTCAATGGCGGCATTCATGAAGAAACCCAATAGCATAGGAGCAGGACCGTTGATGGTCATGGAGACCGAAGTTTTAGGATCGGCCAGGTTAAAGCCTGAGTAAAGCTTTTTGGCATCATCGAGGCAGCAAATGGAAACTCCTGAGTTACCAATCTTTCCGTAAATATCGGGGCGGTGGTCAGGGTCATTACCATACAGCGTTACCGAGTCGAAAGCCGTGGACAGCCTCTTTGCCGGCATGTCAAGGCTCACATAGTGGAACCTTCGGTTAGTTCTTTCTGGCCCGCCTTCTCCGGCAAACATACGGGTAGGGTCTTCTCCCTCACGTTTGAACGGATAGATACCTGCGGTGTAAGGAAACTCCCCGGGGAAATTTTCCTGAAGGCTCCATTTGAGCAGGTCGCCCCAGGCCTCATATCGTGGTACGGCCACTTTCGGAATTTGGCTATGCGAGAGCGATTCGGTGTGTGTTTTGATGGAAATATCTTTTCCACGAACACTGAATGTATAAACGGGTTCTTTGTATTTACTAATTTTCTCTGACCACTCGTCCAGCACCTTTTTATTACGAGGGTCAAAATCCAAAGCTACTTTTTCATAAGACTCTTCCAGTCCTTTGATCAGCCTGTCTTTATCTTCTATATCCGATTCTTTGAGCGTATCTATGGACTTTCTGATGCTGTAGAGTTTCTGGGCTACCTCGCCCTGGTCTTTTACCCACTTATCGTAGTTTCTGTTGTTTTCGGCAATCTCAGAAAGGTAACGTGTCCTTTTGGGAGGTATAACAAAGATCTTCTCCGACATCTCGTTGCTGATCTCAAACGTAGAATTTAGCTCTGCGCCGGTCTCTTTTACGATCACATCCATGATCTCTTTATAGAGCCTGTTCATGCCAGGATCGTTGAACTGCGAAGCGATAGTGCCGAATACAGGTATGTCTTCGTCTTTGGTTTCCCAAAGGCCGTGGTTTCGCTTATATTGCTTTTTAACATCCCTCAGGGCATCAAGTGCGCCTCGCTTATCAAATTTATTGATGGCAATGACATCGGCGAAGTCAAGCATATCAATTTTTTCTAACTGGGTAGCTGCTCCGTATTCGGGGGTCATTACGTAAAGGCTCACATCGGAGTGGTCAGTGATCTCGGTGTCTGACTGGCCGATACCTGATGTTTCCAGTATGATCAGGTCATATTCCGCAGCCTTTAGTACCTGGATGGCCTCTGCCACGTGCTTGGATAGGGCAAGGTTAGACTGCCTTGTAGCCAACGAACGCATATAAACACGGTTGTTTTTGATAGCGTTCATCCGGATCCTGTCACCCAAAAGGGCACCACCGGTTTTTCTTTTAGAGGGGTCTACAGAAACTATGGCTATGGTTTTGTCCTCAAAATCGATAAGGAAACGACGTACTAGTTCATCAACCAGTGAAGATTTACCAGCTCCACCGGTGCCTGTAATACCCAGTACCGGGATCTTTACGGCTTCTGCTTTTTTATGCACCTCCGTAAATTCCGGAGCAGATTCCTCAGGGTAATTCTCCGCAGCAGAGATCAGGCGTGCAATGGCTTTGGGATCTTTTTCAGGGAGGTGTTTGACTTCACCGTTCAGATTATTTCCAGTTGGGAAATCGCATTTCTCCACCATATCGTTAATCATTCCCTGTAGTCCCATAGACCTGCCATCGTCGGGGGAGTAGATGCGGGTAATGCCGTACTGGTGCAACTCCTCAATTTCTTCTGGCAGGATAACACCGCCTCCGCCACCGAAGATCTTGATGTGGCTGGCCCCTTTCTCCTTTAGCAGGTCATACATGTATTTGAAATACTCTGTATGGCCTCCCTGGTAAGACGTCATGGCTATGGCCTGGGCATCTTCCTGGATAGCAGTGTTCACTACCTCTTCAACACTTCTGTCGTGACCGAGATGTATTACCTCGCATCCGGTAGCCTGAATGATCCTTCGCATGATGTTGATAGCGGCATCATGGCCATCAAAGAGGCTGGCTGCAGTAACAATTCGTACTTTGTTTTTGGGTTTGTAAGGGGCTGTTTGCTTCATTATATTTTAGGGTGTTCCTATTCAAAATTGTGTCGCAAAATTATCGAATAATTCGTGATTTTGCTAACAATCATTAGTTAGGATGTATGCCCCCTTACTGCTCTAATAGTGATTTTAGTTCCTGGATGGCCTTTTCATTGTTATAGGTGTGGATATTTTCTATCAGGCTCTGTTTTTCCCTTCGGGTCAGTCGCCAGCTCAGGGAAGCCCTTCTTACATTTTCCATGCGCAGGCTGTCCGCCGTAGACAGGTTTTCCTTTGCATATTCACGGGGGATATATTCAATGTCAATACGCTCAATGTTGCCGGGAAACCATTCGCGGGCATACTCCATTTTGCTGTCATTGGTGATGTCCTGCAGGCTTTCGAAGTTCTGATAAATGCTGCTTATAGGCATGGAAAACCTTTCAAACAACGATAAGTGGCTTTCTTTGCTTATGGAGCCATTCTTTTCGGAGTCACGGATGGAAACGAATACCACTCCGCTGGTATTTTCATGGATCCAGTCTTTAAAGGCAAAGAGGAACTTGATGGCATCCGACACACCAAAATTATCAGTGATCCCGGCATCCATAATTTCGATAGGAGGATCGCTGGGCAAGGTGATATTGGGAGTTATGTACGGGAAAGTAGCACTCATCCGCAGACCGGACAGGAACCTGAGATTTTCACTGCCCTGATTCTCAAAAAGTCTGAGGAACTCCACTCCGCTCAGCTTTTCGCCTCCATAAGTTGAGTCGGAGCGGTCCATCATGTAGGAAATATGCTGAGGGGAAATGTATAGTTTACGACCATCATTGATTACAGTAGGTGCCATGATCATCATGGGTATTTCGCTCTTTTTTTCAGGCTCACGATATGCGATCAAAGGTTTGTCGAGTACAAACTCTGTGTTTTTATTGAGCTGGTTTTCAAAGGCGTACCCCCGGTCTTTGTCATATTCCAAACCATTGTACTCAAAGTTTGAAAAACCTACGAAAGCATCGTTCATCAGGAGACTGAAAATAATGGCATTGAGATTATCACTGGCAATTCTATCCTGATATTCCCGGGCATGCCGGTCAACACTTTTGTCGCTCAAACCTCTCAGGTAAAGCTCCCGGTAGTAGCTGGCACCAATCAAACCTCCTGAGGCTCCCGTAATGAGCATTGTATTTTTCATCAACTGCCCGTTGGTGAGGCTATCGGTATATTGCAAAACATTAAGCGTCCACAAGGCTGCCCGCTGTCCGCCACCACTCACACAAAGGAAAACCATTTTAGGTTTCTTATCCTGCGGGAATTTATTACGCCAGGTGTTGAGTATTTGGAGGGTTTCTGTTTTGTCCTTTTCCCGGTTTTCAATACTGTTGAGTGCCTCTATCTGGTCAATGTTGTAAGGTGCAGGCTCGGTAGCATAATCAAGGCCAAAGGCTTTGTACGTTTTGTTAAAATAACCCTCTTTAACGAGGCCGTTAATAATAATGATAATGACTAAAGCAAAGGTAGATGACCAACTGCCAAACCAGTAGGAAAATGCACCTACGAACATCACAAAGATGGTGAGCAGCAGGGTAAAACTTGCGGCTGCCGGTAGCTGAAAAGCTTCATAATCTTTGAAAATACCCATAATAAGAAGGAGCAGGAAGATGAACAGCTCTATAATGACCAGGTTGAAATGGTTTTGGTCAAATACCTGCAGTATGGTATTGCGGTCGTAAAAGCCTTTGTCATCCTCAGCTTTCTGAAAAGCAAAATTGAGGTTGAGGAAGTGGTCTACACGGCTCTGCTTTTTCTTGGCTATGTTTAGCTTTTTCATAGCACTGGCCCGTGTTACTTTTATGTTCTGCTTCAATTTTTCATCTACCTTGCAGACTACGTATTTGAAGATGTCTTTATTGGTAAACCAGAAATAGGTAAAGAGCAGGATGGTCATTCCTACATAGCCAAGCAGTAGCCCCAGCAGGTTGCGGAGCAGCATGTCGTCTTCCACAAACTCATTGGAAACCTGGTATTGTATGATGAAGGTCACATAGCAGAAAAGAAATGCGAAAGGGATAATGCTGTTGTTGAGGCTGAAAATAGTGAATGGCTTGGATTGTATGCCTATAAAGGAAAACCTGTGACCGTCGTTGATATAAGTGGTGATATGAAAAGCAATGCTAAAGCCTGCTATTACAATGCCCATAATGAAGAAGCTGAAGAAGTTCACCTTGTTCATGTAAACGGGGTCGAGGAATAAATAAGGGATGCCAAGATAATTGCCAAAACCACCTGAAATAATAGCGAAGAGGATCACCCAGCAGATCAGCAGGACGTGATTTCTCTTAAAATGATTCAACAACAACCTAACCGGAAAAGAATAGTAGACTGCCTCTGCTATCCTGCGCAACTTCTTGATCATTTACTTAAGTTAATACTTTTTTTGCTGCCTGCATAGAGTTCGTATTCCAAAAGTCTACAATCTATTTTGCCGTTGTAAAATTCTATTCTGCGCCGGGTTCTCAGCCCGATTTTTTTGGCCAGGTTCATATTTCCTGTAAAGATATAGCCGGTATAGCCTTGTGCCTTGTTTTTGAAAAAATCACCAATCTCCTGGTATATTCCGGCCAGTTTTTCTTCTTCCCCCAGTCGCTGGCCGTATTCAGGGTTAATGAATATAACGCCCGCTTTAGGTTCCGGGATTGGGATGTCCCTGAAATCACCGGTGTGGAATTCGATCAAATGCTCGACACCGGCCTCACGGGCATTGCGCTGGGCGGCAGTTACAGCTTCGGGGTTGAGGTCTGAGGCTATGATCTTAAAATCAACGTCATTTTTGATTTTGCTTTCCGCTTCTCTTTTTAGCTTTTCCCACACTTCGGGCTTGTAAAGCTTTACATGCATAAAGCCGAAGTTATCGCGCATCAGGCCTGGTGCCCGACGGGTTGCCATCATCGCGGCTTCAATGGCCAGCGTGCCACTGCCGCACATAGGATTTAAGAAGTGGCTCTTGTAATCCCATTGAGAGGCCATTATTGTGGCTGATGCTAATGATTCCATCATGGGTGCTTTCATGGGTATTTTGCGGTAGCTATGCTTGGCTATGGTTTCTCCTGAGGTGTCAATGTAAATACTGGCATTTTCGTCTGTCCAGTGCAGGAACAACACGGTTTGTGAAAGGTCTTTGCCCGAATCAGGCCTTTTACCAAATTTATCGACAAAGCGGTCTACAATAGCATCTTTAGCGCGCAGGCTGGCAAACCTGACATCCTGAATAAAGCGGTTGCTGACAAAGCTTTTGATACTGATGTAACCGTCAGCATCGAAGTATTCTTCCCAGGGGATGTTCCTGAGGCGCTTGTACAGTTGGTCAGGATGGTCGGCCCTGAACGATTTTACGTGGAACAACACCCGATTGGCCGTTCTTAAGTGCAGGTTCAACTTTAATGTATCTTCAAAGGTGCCCGAAAGCTCCACACTCTGGTGGTCGGTTTTAGTGGTGCTGTAACCGAGCTGTTGTACTTCCATTTCCAGATGTGGTGCCACACGCGGTGAGCAGGTAATTACAATTTTTGAAGTATTCATAAAGTTTGGAGTTCCTTGAAGGTGCTCTTGATGAACATTCTGCAAAGATGATTGTATTTATTAGTATCAAATAAGTTGTAAAACTAATAAATACCGCCATGAAAAAGTTTACCGCTATACAATTATTACTAGGATGCGCTTTGCTTCTGGTATTTTACTCCTGTGCTCCCAAATACGGAGCTCATTTTACAAAAACGGATAATTTTTATAAACCCGATAAACAACTGGCAAATACTGAAAAAGCTGATCCTGGAAACTATGATAATAATGAAGAGAAGGAGGCTGTTTCCCGTATAAGCGCCAAAACAGATTATACGGAACCAGAAGCACCTCAAATGGATCAATATATCGTTAGCAGTGAAAAAGCTATTCCGGTGGCCCCAAGCCCATCGATAACCAAACTTGTAGAGAAGCACAAAGAAAAGATTGATGATATCAAGGCGTCAGAACTTGAGTCAAAGGAAATGAAAAAGGAGCTTAAAAGGGCCAAGAAGAAAGCCAAAAAGGAGATAAAGAAAGAAATAAAAAAAGAGATCAGGGAGATCAGAGACCACAATGCCAGCGACCAGTACGTGCTCATGATGATACTGGCTGTGATCATTCCTCCGCTGGCAGTGGGCCTTACCTATGGGGTAATTGACAAATTCTGGATCAGCCTGCTGCTGACAATACTGTTCTTCATCCCCGGCATGATCTACTCTTTAATAGTTGTCCATAACCACTTTAGATAGTTTTTGATGTTTCAGAACAAAGTAGAGCCGATCAGAAATGGTCGGTTTTTTTATTTAACCGAACTGCAATCATAGTAGGCCACCACACAATGCGTACTGACCAAGATTAGCAACTACTGAATCAAGGAATACGTGCTTCAGTCATCCGATGAGGCTACCTGGATTTAAACTAAAAGGGAGGGGCTGCGCTGTGCCAAACTGAGACACTCATCGGATGACCATTAAAACCTTCTTAAGGTTCTTTAAATTTTCCTACCTTTACCCCGGTCATTTGGCCAAAGCCCCATCCATTACGTACACCATCACAATTAAAAATATGATTACCTGCTACCTGAAGTATGTTATTGATCCTTACAAGCTCAAGGAATTTGAGCATTATGCTAAAACATGGATTCCGCTGGTCAATAAATTTGGAGGTGTTCACCATGGGTATTTTTTACCTGATGAAGGTCCAAACAACATAGCTATCGCTTTATTTAGCTTTGACTCCCTGGCTGATTATGAAAAATACAGAACGGATAGCAAGAGCGATAAGGACTGCCTGGAAGCCTTTCAGTACGCGAACGATACCCGGTGCATTATCAGTTATGAACGGTCGTTTATGAGACCGGTTTTTAATTAAAACCTATAAACCTTTACATAGGGATGAACAAGAAAATTGGACTCAAGGAAGCCATGTCTATTGGTATTGGCGGAATGGTAGGTGGAGGCATTTTCGCTGTTTTAGGGTTAGCTGTTTCGCTGGCTAAAGGCGGAACCCCGGTTGCATTTCTTTTTGCCGGGCTTTTGGCATTAATAACTTCATACAGTTACGTCAAGCTTTCCATTGCTTATCCTGACAGAGGAGGAACTGTTCGGTTCATCAATCAGGGCTTTGGTGAAACAGTCTTTAGTGGCGGGATTAACAACTTGCTTTGGGTTAGCTATATCATCATGTTGTCGTTATATGCTTCTGCCTTTGGCTCTTATGCACCAAACCTGTTGAAGATAAGTGGTGGAAAAACAGACTTTCATGTGTATGCATCAGGTATAATTATATTGGCTTCGGCCGTTAACTATTACAGCATAAAGGTAGTTGGGGCTATTGAATCCTATGCAGTGATCATAAAGCTGATAATTCTGCTGTCGTTTGTGGGAATAGGTATTTACGGATTAGTAGGTAACCCAAACCTGGAACAGCTAGCCCCTGGCGATTGGGAGTCACCTGTTATGCTGCTGACTGGCGGGATGGTGATCTTTGTGGCTTACGAAGGTTTTGAGCTTATCGCCAATGCGGCCCCTGATATTGAAAACCCAGAGAAAAATCTACCTAAAGCCTATTACTATTCAATAGTTTTTGTGATCCTGCTATACTTCATCATTGCTGTGGTCACTGTTGGTTCACTGCCCTTCAAGGAAATTGCCACAGCTCAGGACTACGTGCTTGCCGAGGCAGCCAGGCCTATGTTAGGGAAAATTGGCTTCTCGATCATTACAGTAGCGGCATTGATATCCACTTTTTCTGCAATCAATGCCTCGTTGTACGGTGGTAGCCGGGTGAGCTTTGAAATAGCAGAGGATGATGAGCTTCCTCATCAACTAACCTATAAGTTATGGAACCAGCCTGTCGGGTTGTTAATTACCGCGATTGCTACCTTAGTATTGACCAATTCCCTCAATCTGGAAAGTATCTCTACTGCCGGCAGTGTCGGCTTTTTGCTGATCTTTGCAGTTGTGAACCTGGCCGGATTCAGGTTGTCAGATAAAATCATGGGAAACAAGGTAGTTCCTGCTGTAGGTTTTGTGCTCTGTGCTGTAGCGTTGTTTGTATTGGTACAGCAGCAATTTGTTTCCAATAAACTAAGTGTTATTATCTCCGTTTCTATCGTTGTTGGGTGCTTTGCAATGGAATGGATTTATAAAAGGGTGGAAAAAGCCAGAGTAAAAAAGCCTTCCGGTAAGCAATACCAGTAATTGAAAATTACAATTTACACATGAAGAAAATCCCGGTCAGGACGATCAATGAACCCAGGTTTTCAGAGGGCCTGGTCATCAGGAGTGTTGAAGAGTTACTTTCCGGGGGAGACATGGTACAGGAGCTGCACCGGCACAATTTCTTTTTTGTTTTGGTTCTTCAAAAGGGCAAAGGAGAGCATAGCATTGATTTTGTCCCGTACCCTGTCCATGACTGTACAGTCTTTATTATGCGGCCGGGGCAAGTACATCAGCTCACACTCAGGAGAGGTTCTACAGGCTATTTAATGCAGTTTAATGCTGATTTTTATTCTCCTGTTGCGAAGCCTGCGGATCAGGTCCTCAGAAAAGTAAGTGGTAAAAATCATTATAGGTTTGGTCCTGACGGGTTTGATAAACTGATGGCTAGCCTGTCGTGTGTTTTTATGGAGCATGAAGAAAAGCAGGAGAGATACAAGCAGGTCATAAAAGCAAACCTGGAAATTTTCTTCATCCAATTGCTGAGGCAAGGTCACAGTACAGAAAGCAGTACAGAAAGCAGTACAAAAGCAGGCAGTTCATATGCACAGCAACGCCTTGACGACCTGATGGTATTGTTGGAAACTCATATTACAACGTGCAAGGAGGTGGGCAAATATGCTGATATGATGCACCTTACGCCTTACCAACTCAATGCAATAACCAAAGAGACACTGGGAAAAACCTGTTCACAACTCATTAATGAACAGATAGTACTTGAAGCCAAAAGAAATTTACTGGCTACAACTAACAGGGTCAACGAGATAGCCCTTGAGCTTGGGTATTCAGACACCTCTTACTTTATCCGGTTTTTCAAAAAACATGCAGGTTCCTCACCTGAGGCATATCGTCAGAATTTTAAATAAGTCCTGCCCAACTTCATTTTTGTCCTACATACCCGCCATTCTTGCTTTTTAGTTTTGTATAAACCTCAATTCTCGAGGGCACTTCGAGGAAAGATATTTTACACTAGATTTTATTTATCACATAAAGTAAGAAAAATGGAAAACTCATGGCAGAAGTATTGGGACGAAAGGTTTAGAAATAAAGCGTATGCTTATGGTAAGCAACCTAACAGCTATTTGAAAGAACAGTTGAAAAAGCTGGCAGCAGGGAAAATACTTTTTGCGGCGGAAGGTGAAGGGCGGAATGCCGTGTATGCTGCAAGGCTCGGCTGGAAAGTTTCTGCCTTCGATATAAGTATAGAAGGTAAAAACAAAGCTCTGCAACTAGCAAATGAACATGATGTAACACTCGACTACCAGGTCGGTCAGTTGCCAGAGCTGGGCTATGAAGATGGGCAGTTTGATGCTATTGCACTTATTTATGCCCATTTTCCTGCCAATATCAAATCGGACTACCATAAGTTACTCGATAAATACCTGGCTAGGGGAGGTACTATAATTTTTGAGGCTTTCAGCAAGAACCACCTGGAATACAGGATGAAAAATGAAAGGGCCGGAGGGCCAAGGGATATAGAGTCACTGTTTTCTGTTGAGGAGCTAAGGTCTGATTTTGTCAATTATGAAATTCTGGAACTGGAAGAAAGGGAAGTGACTTTGAACGAAGGGCTATTTCATAACGGGAAAAGTTCGGTGATCCGATTTGTAGGGAGGAAGAAATAATATCAAACTTTAAGAAACGGTTAAAACTGAGGGGATACGTAAGGTATCTGCCATTT
>NZ_SMLW01000314.1 GCF_009711405.1 Fulvivirga kasyanovii
TTTACTCCACAGGTTTTACGTTTGTTCCCTTTAAGGCAAATGCATCGGAAAGTAAGCCGTACAATGGTAATCATGCCTCTGTCACTGAAAATTAGTAAATCACCATCTGTTGCTACTTCCTCTTGGTGGCGAAAAATCAGTGTCCCTCCGGAAATTTGGCTTGATATTTATTAATCCAGTATCTGAGCTGCGTGCTCCTTCGTTTTTACTTTATCGATCACCTTTTCTATTTTACCTTCTTCATCGATAATGAAGGTGTACCTGGCAGTACCCATATACTTCCGGCCATACATTTGTTTCTCTATCCATGTTCCGTATTTTTCATGGATCTGTTTTTCCGTATCAGCCAAAAGCTTAAAAGGAAGCTCCTGTTTTTCTATAAATTTCTTGTGCGACTTTTCGCTATCCGTACTTACACCGAGTATTTCGTAGCCCTGTTTCTGCAGTTCTGTATAGTTGTCCCTCAGGTTGCATGCCTCAGCAGTACATCCCGGAGTATTATCTTTGGGGTAGAAGTATAGCGCAACCTTTTTTCCTTTGTAGTCCGACAATTTTACAGGATTGCCATCCTGGTCATTGACTTCAAAATCCGGTGCCTTATCACCTGGTTTGAGTTCCATAATTTTTTAAGATTAAAGCGTTTTGAAACTTGTTTTTCTATATGTGTAAATATAGGCCATGTGGTTAGAATTATAAAATAAACTATTTGAACATGGCTGTGTTGCTTTATAAAAAGCTTCATAATGTGAAAAGTTTAAAGGGGTTTATAATAAGGTTGCTGGTTCTGGTGATAATACTCGCATTGGTGATGGCCATTTATCATGGAGCCAGATATTTTCTACTGCTTTTTACAGGGGCATTATTGGCTATTCTGTGGAGAGGAATTGCCAATTGGCTAAATGATAAGATCAGCATCCCCTTTAAGTATGCATTGCCTGCTGTGGTCATCCTCAATATCGGTGCTATAGCTGTTTTTGTATGGCTGGCATCCCCCAGCATCTCTGATCAGGTCAGCCGCCTGGCTGACGAAATACCGAAGGCTGTTGAACATGTTGAGCGTGAACTTCATAGTTTTGAACTGGGGAGAAAAATACTGAACACAATTAGTAGCGGAGAGGGTGAAGGGTTACCCTCAGGGCAGCTTAAGAAAGCTTTCACTTTCTTTTCAGGTGCTTTGACCTTTCTTGTAGATGTTTTGCTGATCCTCGCTTTTGCACTTTTTTTAACAGCCAACCCCCGGTTGTATTTTAAGGGCATTCTCTATCTTACACCGCAGAAATACCATGATACGGTCAATGAATTGTTCCGGAGATTGAATGGTACCCTGTTCAGGTGGTTTATAGGAAAAATCGTAGATATGTTCAGCATATTTGTAATGACCATCATCGGTCTCTGGCTGCTGGATATGCCATTGATATTTACCTTTGCTCTTATTGCCTTCTTTTTTTCCTTTGTACCCAACATCGGACCAGTTATTTCTGCCTTGCCCCCTTTAGCTATTGCCTTTATGGACAGTCCGCAGAAGGCCCTGTATGTAGGACTCTTGTACCTGGGTATACAAATGACAGAGAGCTATTTCGTAACTCCGAATGTGCAGAAGCATGCCTCATATGTACCGCCCGTACTGTTGCTGCTGGTACAGTTTTTACTGGCAAAATTTCTGGGGGTATTAGGCCTTTTCCTTTCCACCCCCATACTCGTGATGATTATGGTACTGGTTAAAAAACTTTACGTTGAAGATCAATTGCGTAATTATTCTATTGATCTGCAAAATTTTAAATCCTGACTTTTATAGCTTGGAGGTGTATACCTGCTCATTGCCCTGGTTGTCAGTCACAATCAATTTTACTTCACCGGCAAAAGGTAAGGTATTGTCTAGTTTTTCTGACCAGATCAAATGGGTTTTGTAGTCATAGTTCATCAGCACCCATTCATTATTGACATAGCATTTGAAGCCGTCAATTCCTGATCTTTCATCACTGATCTTGAATTTTAGCTCATCACGGTTGACTTGTACCGGAGTAATTCTCGGAGGTATGGTATCTTCGAGAATAGCAAATTTACCAAAGTTGCGAGTCCAGAAAGTCACCCTTCCGTATTCCCACTTTCCGCCTTTATAGTAAGCGTTGCCTTTACCATCTATGGCATACACTGAGTATTTTTCAGGCTTCTGATAGGGGAGTTGGGGTTTTAAGGTTACAGAAATGTACTTTTTAAGGGGTACTTGCTCATCCCCAACCTTAAACTCTTCACTTTTATCCGTTTCAATATAGTTGTATACAGTCTGGAGGTAAAGGGTATCAAAAAGAGCATCCTTAGGGAAGTAGATGTCCATTTTATCGCTGTAATACCTGTAAGATGCACCAGGTTTTACCATTTCTTTATAGTGAAGCAATTTGTTCGTGCCATTGATGTCCACTGAGTGGGGGAGGCCCTCTTTCATGTTCCAGAGGTATACGGCCTGGTTGCCCCCCAACATATAAGCAGGCTGCAATTCATGCATCTCAGGGGTGTAAATAACGGTTTTGCCGGTATTGTTTACTGGAGCTTTTAAAACCAGTGTATTGTCTATCAGGTTTATCTCGCTTCCGGAAGTATGGCCATAGGCGGCGGATTTGGCAGGTACATTATTTCCTGCTTTTAGTTTAAATTTCAGATTGCTGACGTTATTGTAGCTGTCAGTCATTACCACCTTTACCGAATGCTCTCCGTCTCCATTGATCTTGATGCGTCCTTTATTATTGTCTGTAGAATAAAAATTGAGCTCATTGCCATCATCAACATATAGCTTATGGAATCTTTCCCCAGTTTCATAGAGGTCGGGATAATTCATATGCTTGAGAATATTTCTTTGTTCTGCAAAGGAGAAGGTACTTATCTCTGATTTGAAAGTCTCTTTATCATCTACCTCCATAGTGATGAGGTTAATACCACATCTGAACCTTGAGTTATCTAATTTATCGTAGGCATAAAGTTCTGTGCCTATTGTTCCGCTGACTTCAATGGGCTGGTCTATCACATAATCGTTGCCAACGCGCCGCACTTTGAATTCAAACCGGCCAAACTGACCATTTACCCTGGCATCTTTGTCTAATGTTTTTAGCGCTATTTTGTGGGCTTCCGGCGGTGTGCGGTCCCAAATTTCATCGAAGCCATACTTCAATGGGTTTAGTGGTTTCTGGTTCTTGTCTCTCAGGTCAAAATGGAGGTGTGGCCCGCCGGATGACCCGCTGTTACCACCAAAAGCAACCACATCACCTTTCTTAACCTCAAATTGGCCACTTCTAAAGTAGAGATTGAGTTCGAAGGTCTTTCTTTTGTACTGTTCTTCTCTTACGTATTGGGCAATAGCTCCATTGAAATGGTCAAGGTGGGCATAAACTGTGGTGTGACCGTTGGGATGCTGAATGTAAAGGGCATTGCCATATCCTGAAGTAGACACAGAAACGCGGGAAATAAACCCGTTGGCAGAGGCGTGTACCGGAAGGCCAATCCTGCTTTCGGTACGGATGTCAATGCCACTATGAAAGTGGGAGGAACGCAGCTCGCCCATGGTCCCTGCCAGGGTATTCCTGACCCCGGGTTTTATTGGGAAAAGATAATAATTTTCCTTATACATATGGTTTTCTTCCAACTGGCCGTAGACTGTGGTGCCAGAGAGTAAACCAACTATGACGAATAAAACACTTCTACCTAACTTCAAATTCCAATAATTTTTCATCCTCAATATATGCTGCTACTGTATTTCCAATATGAACAGGCCCGACCCCTTTGGGAGTTCCTGTAAAAACCAAATCTCCTTTTTTTAACGTAAAAAATTTTGACAGGTAAGATACCATATAGTCAAAACCAAATAACATGAGTTTGGTATTTCCCTGCTGTTTCGTCTCACCGTCAATGGTTAGGCTAAAATTGATATCATTGATGTTTTTAAAGTCTGCTATAGGCCTGAATTCGGAAACAGGAGCTGATCCGTTGAAGCCTTTTGCTATGGCCCAGGGCAAGCCTTTTTCCTTGGCTTTTTGTTGCAGGTCCCGCGCAGTGAAGTCCACTCCAATACCTATCTGGTCATAATATTTATGAGCAAACTGCTCCTGAATGTTCTTGCCTTCCTTACTGATCTTGATTACCAGTTCAACCTCATGGTGTATGTCCTTACTGAAATCAGGATAATAAAACGGCTGGTTATTCTTTAAGAGAGCCGTATCAGGCTTTGTAAATATTACCGGTTCATCAGGTCTTTCATTGTTCAACTCGGCAATGTGCTCGGCATAATTACGCCCTATGGCAAGTATTTTCATTTATGTATAATATAAAAGTTAAGATATGAGCCGTTAAGCATATTATTTTGTTGAAATTATATGCATAAATTTATATATCCGTAAAGTTGGAAAATCTTTTATTTACAGAAAAAAATAAAGCCATGATTAAGAAAATAATAGTACTTTTTCTGCTAGGGCTATTTTTATATAGCTGTGCAACGGTTCCGGTAACCGGTAGAAAGCAATTGAGCCTGGTGCCCAACTCTGAAATACTGCCTTTGAGTTATGATCAATATAGCCAGGTATTACAGGAAAATAAATTGTCTGACAACCAGCAGTGGACTGCTATGGTGAAAAATGTCGGCAACAAAATAAAAGGGGCTGTTGAGCAATATATGAAGCAAAAGGGGCTTTCGGATCAGCTTAACGGGTATTCATGGGAGTTTAACCTGATCGAATCTGAGACCGTGAACGCCTGGTGTATGCCTGGAGGAAAGGTGGCTTTTTATACGGGTATAATGCCAATTTGCAAAGATGAAAAGGGAGTGGCCGTAGTTATGGGGCACGAAGTGGCGCATGCCATTGCCAACCACGGGCGCGAGCGCATGAGTGAGGGGCTTGTGGCAAACCTTGGGCTAAGCTCTTTAAGCGCAGCTATGGGGCAAAACCCTACACTTACTCAGCAATTGCTTTTGCAGTCTGTAGGTATTGGTACTCAACTGGGTATGCTGAGCTTCTCACGTACACATGAGTCTGAGGCTGACGAAATAGGGCTGATATTCATGGCTATGGCCGGTTATGATCCGAGGGAAGCACCTAAATTCTGGGAGAGAATGGCGGCCCAAAGTAGTGGACAGCGCCCGCCGGAGTTTCTTTCCACACACCCACACCCGGAAACCAGGATTGCTGACCTGAATAAACAGATACCTGAGGCATTGAAGTATTACAAAACTCAATAAGAACAGAGCTAAATTTCCTGGAGGGCACTGAGTTTTCGGCTCTGTGTTTCATAGACAGATGTTATTTGCAGTCGACAAACCAGGAATTATAATTGGAAAGCAAAGTGTATTAAGAAATAGGTATTTTAAATATTTCCACGGCA
>NZ_SMLW01000482.1:0-5773 GCF_009711405.1 Fulvivirga kasyanovii
GCAGGTAATGACTGTATCTCAAAACCTGGCCACAGAAGATATAGAACAATTCGTCACTTACCCTGTGGAATTAGCCATGGGAAATCTGCCGGGCGTTACAGAAATCCGTTCAGTATCCCGTTTCGGTCTTTCCGTGGTTACTATCGTATTTGAAGACGATATGGGGATATACAAACCCCGGCAACTGGTGCAGGAAAAGCTTAATGAGGTAAGGGATAAAATCCCTGAGAAATTTGGCAGCCCGTCTATGGGGCCTATAACCACGGGACTCGGTGAAATCTACCAATATACCATCAAGCCTAAGCCAGGATATGATACAGTCTATACCCCTACAGAGTTGCGAACCATTCAAGACTGGATAGTAAAACGGCAAATGACATTAGTAGATGGTGTGGTGGATGTCAATGCCTTTGGTGGAAAGATCAAGCAATATGAAATCGCTATCAATCCAGAAAAACTTAATGCTCTTAATGTATCCATCTCAGAAGTTTTTGAAGCCCTTCAGCGTAATAATGTAAATACTGGAGGGGCTTATATAGAGAAAAACAACATGGCCAACTTCATTCGTGGAGAAGGTCTTGTGCGTTCGCTTGACGACATTCGGGATATTCTGGTACGGAATGAAAACAACATTCCTATCACTATTGGCGATGTAGCTGAAAAGGTGCATTTTGGAAATCAGGTTCGCTATGGAGCATTCACCCAGGATGGCCAAGAAGCTGTAGGTGGAATGGTGTTAATGTTGAAAGGGTCAAACCCTAACTCGGTGATCCAGAATGTGCAGGAGCGCATGGAAAAAGTGCAGAAGTCTTTGCCTGAAGGCTTGGAAATAAAACCATTTCTTGATCGTAGTTCCCTGATTGAAAGAACTACCAGCACAGTAAAAACAAATCTTTTGGAAGGAGCACTCATTGTGATATTCGCCCTTGTAATATTACTGGGGAGTGTTCGTGGGGGTATAATCACTGCTACCACCATTCCTCTTTCCCTGCTATTTGCCTTTATTCTGATGAAGCAATTTAATGTATGGGCCAATCTGATGAGCCTGGGGGCTATTGACTTTGGGATTATCATTGATGGGGCAGTGATCATTATTGAAGGTACGGTATACGAGATACAGAAGCGGATCCGCTCGGGTAAAATCAAATTCAATCAGGGCGTAATGGATGAAGTGGCTTATGATGCCGGAAGTACCATGATGGGATCAGCATTTTTTGGACAGATAATCATTCTGATTGTTTTCGCTCCTATCCTTTTCCTCACCGGGGTTGAGGGTAAAATGTTCCAGCCTATGGCCTATACCTTCGGTTTTGCCATGATAGGTGCCATTATCCTTTGCCTCACTTACGTTCCTATGATGTCAGCTTTATTTATGAAGCCCATCCAGAACAAAAAGAACTGGTTTGGGAAGTTTGAACGCTGGCTGGAAAAAGTCAGTGATAAAATTATTGGGGGAATCCAATGGGCTTATTTGCCATTGCTTAAAGGTGCTTTAAGGTTCAAGACCATTGTCATCATTGTGGCTATTGTGTTACTAGGGCTTTCAGGATTCATTTTTTCACGTATGGGCGGAGAATTTGTACCCCAGCTGGATGAAGGGGATATCGCCATGCAGGCTTTGATACGTCCTGGAAGCGGATTGAGTGAAGCCATTGATGTTTCTACTAAAATTGAAACGCTTCTTCTGGACAACTTTCCTGAAATAAAAACTGCTGTAGCCAGAATCGGTGTAGCCGATATTCCTACCGACCCCATGCCGATGGACATAGCCGATATGTTTATCATCCTGGAAAAGGATATGGACAAATGGACAACAGTAGAAACAAAAGAAGAACTCATTGCAGAGATAAAGGAAATGCTGGATGAAAAACTGACGGGTGTCAACCTTGTTTTCAGCCAGCCTGTAGAGCTTCGTTTTAATGAGTTGTTGACTGGCGTGCGTGAAGATGTAGCTGTCAAACTCTATGGTGAAGATTTAGATGTACTTGCCCAAAAAGCTGAGCAAATGGCGGAAATAATCCAGACTATTCCAGGTGTGGGTGATGTAAATCCGGAACGAACTTCTGGTTTACCTCAAATGACCGTTCGTTACAACCGTAAAAAGATTGCCCAGTATGGACTGGACATTCAAAAGCTGAACGAATACGTGAGTGCCGCTTTTGCCGGAGGAGTAGCCGGGGTGATTTTTGAAGGAGAAAAGCGATTTGATATGGTCATCCGCTTTGATGAAAAACACCGAAGGAGCATTGATGACTTACGTACCTTATATATTGACCTGCCCGATGGTACACAAGTACCTATTAAAGAAGTAGCTGACATTAATTATGTGCCAGGCCCCATGCAGATTTCCCGTGATAATACTTTCCGCAGGACCTATGTGGGTGTCAATACCAGAGGGCGTGATGTAGAGTCAGTAGTAACGGATATACAAGAAAAATTAGATGCAGAGCTTGATCTCGCACCCGGTTACTATATCACTTATGGAGGTGAATTTGAAAATCTTCAACGGGCCAAAAGCAGGCTGCAGATCGTTGTGCCTATCGCACTCTTCCTAATCTTTGTGCTGCTATATTTTGCCCTACAGTCATTTTCACAATCTATTATGATTTATATGGCCATTCCCCTGGCTGCCATTGGAGGTGTTTTTGCGCTATGGTTGCGCGGGATGCCATTTAGTATTTCGGCAGGTGTAGGCTTTATCGTTCTATTTGGGGTAGCAGTGTTAAATGGGCTGGTACTGATCAACCGATTCAATTCCCTAAAGGAAGAAGGGGTCACCAGCATCAGAGACCGCATTCTTACCGGTACCAAAGAAAGGATCAGGCCGATCATGCTTACGGCTACTACAGATATATTCGGCTTCTTGCCGATGGCATTTTCAGGTTCTGCCGGAGCTGAGGTACAAAGGCCGTTAGCCACAGTGGTAATTGGTGGAATGCTTACAGCTACACTGCTTACATTGGTGGTGCTTCCGGTACTTTACACTTTTGTGGAAAGCAGAAGTGACAAAAGAAAAAGCCTGAAAGGGCCAAATGCCAACGTGATTATTGTACTGCTGGTTTGTGGAGGTCTATTCGGGCTGCCTGCCTTGGCCAATGCCCAAAACCAACAACAACCACAAGACAGTTTGCCAACGATCACGCTGGAGCAGGCCAGAAAACGTGCGGTAGAAAGCTATCCGAAAATCCAATCGGCAAGACTAGAGATAGAAAACCAGGAAGTGCTTAAGAAAACAGCCTGGGACTTTGGGAATACGCAGGTATTTACCGGAAAGGAAGAAGTGGGCAATGGCTCTGATGGAGTTTACACACAATTTGGAATTCAACAACAACAGATAGATGTGTTTGGAATAGCCCCAAGGCTGAAATTGCAAAAAGAACGGGTAGCACTTGCCGAGAAGGCACTTGACCTATCCGTCATTGAACTGGAGCGGGAAGTAAGCCAGGCTTGGGCCATGGTATATGCTACCAAAAACAACTACCAGGTTTATGAACAGTTGGATTCGGTATTTGCAGATATTGAAAGAGCGGCCAGGATTCGCTTGGAAACGGAAGCCACATCTAAACTGGAATATCTGGCTACTTCCAACCAGGCCAATCAGGTACAGATACAAAAAGAGCAGGCATATCGGGATTATCTGAGTGCCTTACAGCGCCTGAACCTTTGGTTTGCCAATGATACGTTGTATACCGTACCGGATGTCCCAACCAGTCAATTGGACGAACCGCTCAATTATGTAGCTGATTCATTGATGAACCATCCTTTGCTGAATGTATCAAAGCAACAGGTAGATGTAGCGGATGCCACCATAAAAGAGAGGCGTTCGCAGTTCTTGCCTCAATTACAGGGGCAGTATGGGCGACAGCAGATTGCCGGGCAATCTGGATTTTATCAGTACCAGGTAGGTGTCAGAATACCATTGCTCTTTGGCCCTGAGCTGGGCAGGACACAGTCGGCCAAAATCCAACGGGATATTGCTGGTCAAAACCTGCGACAAAACCAGTTGGAACTGAATGCCGCCTATCAGGACATGAGAGAACAATACCTGAAGTGGCTGAATTCATGGAACTACTACCTGGATGAAGCACTCCCGCTGGCTGAAGAGCAACGGGACGGAGCTATTTTGGCTTACCGGGAAGGGGCTATAGATTATGTCACCTTCCTGCAAAATATCCGGGATGCCATTCGCATAGAAGTTGATTCCTGGAATGCCTTTGGTAATTACCTGAATAGCCGCTACCAACTGGAATACTACTTAAGAACATCAAACTAAAAGTAAACTGATCATCAGATATAAAAATAGAAGCACAATGAAAAAGCAAATCATATATATAGTGGCACTGGTACTTATGGTATCGGTATTTACGGGCTGCGGCAGCAAGTCGGCTGAGAACTCCGGTGAAGCATCTCACGAAGAACACAATGAGGGCGAGGCTGGACACGCAGGTGAAGAAGGCGGACATGAAGGCGAAGAAGGAGAACATAGTGAAGAAGGAATGGCCGAGCTTCACCTTTCTGATATGAAATTTGAAAGTTTGGGTATTAAGGTAGATACCCTGCCAACCCGGGCTCTCTCGGGCGTGGTGGAAGCCAACGGCCAGTTGGAGGTACCACCACAGCATGAAGCAACTGTTACGGCCATATTGGGCGCTAATGTTACCTCCATCAAGGTGATTGAGGGCGATCAAGTAAACAAAGGTAAGGTGTTGGCGTATCTCTCACACCCAAACCTAAGCAAACTTCAGACAGATTATGTGCGGGCATACAGTCAACTACAGTTTCTGGAGAAGGAAAACCAACGGCAGAAAAGGTTGTACGAAGAGGAAGTGGGTTCCGGAAAAACCTATCAGCAAATTCAGGCGGACTATCAGGCCATGAAAGGAGAAGTGAAGGGCTACGAAGCACAGTTAAGGCAGCTTAGCCTCAACGTGGAGAAAGTCCAAAGTGGTGATATTTATCAGTATGTGCCTGTAGTAAGCCCTATTGATGGTTACATTGAAAAAGTGGAAGTCCAACTTGGGCAATATGTAGACCCGCAAACCGAGATGTTTATGATTGTCAATACTGACCACATCCATGCTGACCTGATGGTGTTTGAAAAGGATGTCCACAAAGTGAAAAAAGGACAAAAAGTATCCTTTACTGTGGAGTCAGTTCCAGGAAATACCCTAACTGCCAAAATTTATTCTGTCGGGAAGCAGTTTGAGCAAAACCCTAAAGCAGTCCATGTGCATGCGGAAATAGATCAAAAAGAGGATTTTCTTATTCCCGGCATGTACATCAATGGGAAAATTCGCACCGGAAATAACCCTGTAAAGGCTTTACCTGAAAGCGCGCTTATAGAGGAAGAAGGAAAGCCGTACATTTTCATGGCAGAAGCGCATGAAGAAGACGGAAAGACCGAATGGGCGTTTAAAGCCATAGAAGTGCGCACAGGTATCACCGAAGATGGTTGGGTAGAGATCAAATTATTGGAGCCACTTCCTGACGGTGCTCAGGTGGCATGGAATAACGCCTACTATCTGATCTCTGAAATGAAGAAAAGCCAGACTTCTCATAGTCATTGATTTAGTTGATTAGGCAAGGGCAGTTGGTAAATGTCATTTGCTAACTGCCAACTCTCAAATATTAAATTATAAAAAACAAACACATGAAATGAGCATAAACTTAGAGTCCTTAACATACCAACCAAGTATGAATAAGTTTATCGCGAATTCCATGTGACCGTTGGAATTAAACACATACACATGAAAGAAATAAAAGCATTTATAAA
>NZ_SMLW01000482.1:5964-13183 GCF_009711405.1 Fulvivirga kasyanovii
TCGCTGCGAGATGCAGGATTTGAAAGTGTAACCCTATCCAAAGGAGAAGGTACCGGAGCTCATAAAGATTCTGGTGCATCTCCATCATTGGATTTTCATTTTACCGATAGCCCGATTGTTAAGCTGGAACTGGTCTGCCAAAATGAGGAAACGGATAAAGCCATTCAACTGATCTGTGGCAAGGCTCAAACACCTGAACCGGGCGATGGCATTATTTACGTTTCAGAAATAGATGATGCTTATCGGATCAAGACTGGAAAATCTATTAAAAGATTTGATATGAAGTAGATATGTCAAGTCCAATTGAAGAAATGCAATATCTGGCCCGAAAAAGAGGAGGGCTTTGTCTATCCGATTTGTACATAAACAGCAAATCAAAACTGTGGTGGCAATGTGCTGAAGGCCATCGCTGGCAGGCTACTCCCTTCAGTGTAAGAATAAGAAAAAGCTGGTGCCCATTCTGTGCTAACAATAGGCCTCACGGGATAGAAAGGGTGAAAGCACTGGCTGCTACAAAGGGCGGTACTTGTCTTTCTGAAGAATATATAAATTCCAAAACGCCACTCAGATGGCAATGTAAAAACGGCCATCGTTTTCTGGCTACTGCAGACAGTGTGGTACAGGGGAAGTGGTGTAAAAAGTGTAAATAAATGTTAAACCTTAAACCCTCATAGTTATGATGCATGATTGGTATTTCGGAGGAATGCACTGGATTTGGTGGATCCTATGGCTGATCCTCATATTTTGGATATTTCTGATTCCATACCCTACACCCGGGCAAAGAAGAAGCAAGGATAAAGCCATGGAGGCGCTAAGAGAGCGCTATGCCCGAGGGGAGCTCAGCGATGAAGAATTTGAGCAAAAGAAGAAAGTTCTTCAAAACAGGATGAAATAGGTATAGGGTCGCAGGTGTCTTCACATCAAATGTGGCACCTGTGGCTCCAAAACTGACAAGAAGATGAAAAGCAAGTTACTTCTATACATCGCTATTGGGTTTACCCTCGGTATTTTCTTACTACAGCCTTTGGTTATTTCACTGCACATGTACGATATGCAGGGAGACCAGGGAAATTGGTGGGCCTGGCTACTTACTTCCTACCAGCAGGTTGTTGGATCGTGGGATGTGGATCAGGCGGTTACCAAATTGCTCTTTGGATTGTTAGGTGTTACCCTCGCACTTCTTTTTATGGTCAGACAAAAAATATTTCAGCTTACCGGGAAAAGAGATAAACTGGAGGAGATCAAGGAGCTTATAGCTGCGGGAGAAAACCAGCAGGTAGAATTTAAATCTACTTTGAGGTGGGACTTACACCAATTTAAGCCGAATAAGGCACTGGAAACAGTAGTAGCTAAGACAATAGCCGGATTTATGAATACAAGTGGAGGACATCTGTTCATCGGTATTGATGATGATGGGCAACCATGTGGCTTACAGGAAGATTATGCCACGCTAAAAAAACCTGGCAGAGATGGTTTTGAGCAATACATTATGGAACTAATATCCAATAAGCTGGGAACAAATTTATGTACGTTGGTAGCCGTTTCTTTTTACAAGATCGAGGCATATGATTTCTGCCATCTCGCTATCAAAAGGGCCGGTTCCCCGGTTTATCTTCATGATAACGACCGTTCTCATTTTTTTGTTCGCACGGGCAACGGTACACGTGAGTTGGATATACCTGAGGCACTCAATTATATAGAAGAAAATTTAAATGGTCGTTAATGATGAAAATCAAGTGGTTTATACTTCTGCTAATTGCCTTCAACTCCTCTGTGGTTAAAGGTCAAACGCTTTACAGGACTACTGAAGGGCATATTGTAATGGTTGCTGAAGTAGATGACGAGCAGGTGATTGCTGAAAGTCATCAACTGTTGATTCAACTGGACTATGACACAAAAGAAATTTCAGGTAAGCTTAACCTGAAAAGCCTGGATGTTGGTAACGGTTTTTTAAGCGAACAGATAAGCCAGCTTGCAAACGATGAATCAATAATCACTTTTTCCGGGAGGATTCCGGTGGATAATTTTATTAGCCAGCCTCATTCGCCTATATCGTTTAACTGGCCTATTAAAATTATAGCAGGTGAACGGGAGTTTCAGGTAGTAATGAATGCCACGCTCAAGCATTTTAATGGTGGAGAATCCATTGCATGTTTGCTAAGTGCTACGGGAGATTTATCTACAAAAGAGGTTGGTTTGGCGTCCTTCATTCCGGGGGTTAGTGAGGTATTAAAAGTGCAGTTTACACAAGTGATACTTAGAAAAAACACATTATGAGCGCAATAAAAGAATTAGAAGAAACTCTTGTAATGCATAAGATAAAACCAACAGCCATGCGGCTGCTGGTGCTGGAGTATCTGCTGGATCGGGAGATAGCAGTAAGCCTTACTGATTTATACAGAGACTTTGTGAAATCAGACAGAACAACCATTTACAGAACCTTAAAGGCTTTTCAGGATAATGGTTTGGTGCATAGCATTGATGATGGTACCGGTGTGCCCAAGTATGCTTTATGTGAAGATGGTTGTAAATGTGAAATAGAAAGAGACCTGCATCTGCATTTTCATTGCAGAATTTGTGAGAAAACTAAATGCCTTACCAGTTACAAAATTCCTGAAATTGTCCTTCCGCCTAATCATGAGGCCGAAGAAGCCAATTTGGTTGTAAAGGGCATTTGTTCCCAATGTAAAATTGAAAGCTAATATTATGAGCCAGCAAATTCATTATCAATCTCTATTGGTTTGCCCACACTGTCATCACCAACGTCAGGTAGAAATGCCCCAAGATAGTTGCTTGATTTCGTTTGATTGTGAGCGATGTGATAACATATTACAGCCAAATTCAGGTGATTGCTGTGTTTTCTGTTCTCATGGTTCAGTGCCTTGTCCATCCGTTCAACGGACATTAGAAGGGCATATTAATCTTCAAAAAGGACTTAGAACTGCTTTCATCCTCAGCCTGATAACCATTGGATACAATACTATTGAAGGCCTTGTCTCTACCTTCTTTGGCGCAACAGATGAAACACTGGCCTTATTTGGGTTTGGAGTAGATAGTTTTGCAGAAGTACTCTCTGGAGTAGGAGTTGCCCATATGGTTTGGAGAATGCAGCATCATGAAATAAAGCAACGTGATGATTTTGAGATAACAGCATTGAAAATAACTGGTACAGCTCTGTATCTATTGGTGGCAGGGCTTATTGCAGGTGCTATACTTTCAATTGTTAGCCAGTCCGAGCCACAGACTACCACAGCCGGTGTTATCATTTCAGTGCTTTCTATTGCTACAATGTATTTTCTTTTTAGGGCAAAAATAAAAGTGGGTAAGGAGTTGGAGAGCGAGCCAATCATTTCTGATGCGCAATGCACCAAGACCTGTTTTTACCTGTCTTTTATTCTTCTGGCTTCTAGTCTAATTTATGCTATTTGGCAGATCCCTTATGTGGATGCTGTTGGTAGTCTAGGTATAGCCTGGTATGCATGGAAGGAAGGTAAAGAAGCCTTTGAAAAAGCTAAAACAAAGCGCTTATCATGTGAGAATAGTTGTTGTTAATAAATAAATGAGAAGAATGAAAAAACTACAGATAAAAATACCACTCATCCTGCCCGAAGTGCCGGACGAAAAAGATCAGTGTGTACACAAACTGATCAGCCGTCTTCAGGATACCGAAGGTTTGGAAAAAGTACATGTGGCTGATGAAACCGACAATGGTGTGCCACAACTCTGCTTCCATTATGATCCTGAGGTAATATCAATTAACCGAATCCAAAAACTGGCGGAGCAAACCGGGGCTGAGATCACCAAGAAGTTTGGCCATAAACTCATAGAAGTTGAGGGGATACGGCACACGCGGCATGCCCGTAACGTTGAGCGAAATCTTCGGAGCAAAGAGGGGATTTTGGAAGCTTCTGTCTCAGGTTCCGGCATGGTAAGACTGGAATTTGATACCACCAAAATAGATGAAGCGGAGATACTTAAATCATTAAGGAAAGAAGGTCTTGATATACCCGATACGCAGGTAAGTGCTGAGCGATTTCTTCAGCAAGCCAAGAAATCTGAACAACAGGAAACCCAAGAAAAAGAAGATGAGCATTCACATGAGGAAGGTGAAGATCATGACCACTCACACGGTGGTATTTTCGGCAAAAATACAGAGCTGATCTTTTCCATCATCTGCGGGGCATTGCTTGGAATAGGTTTTGGGCTTTCATATGTAGAAGCTATTCCTTCATGGGTAAGCTTGACGCTCTACATCGCAGCGTATTTCTTTGGAGGCTTTTTTACGGCCAAAGAAGCTATTCAAACAGTTGCCAAAGGTGGCTTTGAGATAGATTTCCTAATGCTGGTTGCTGCTATTGGAGCAGCTATTCTGGGTGAATGGGCAGAAGGTGCCCTGTTGCTGTTCCTGTTCAGCATGGGCCATGCTCTGGAGCATTATGCCATGAACAAGGCCCGTAAATCTATTGCTGCTTTGGCAGAACTGGCCCCCAAAACGGCCTTGCTCAAGAGAAATGGAAAAACAGAAGAAGTAGGTATAGAAGAACTGAGCATTGGAGACATCATCATAGTGAAGCCTAATAGCAAAATTTCTGCTGATGGTGTGGTAGTAGATGGTCGGAGTAGCGTAAATCAAGCACCTATTACCGGGGAAAGTGTGCCCGTAGATAAAGAACCTGTAGATGATCCCGATAAAGACTGGTCACAGGAAAAAGACATCAAAGACGAGAACCGCGCTTTTTCCGGTACAATCAATGGTAACAATACATTGGAAATCAAAGTGATCAAAGTAGCGAAGGACTCTACACTCTCTCGCCTGGTGAAACTGGTCAATGAAGCCCAGACCCAGAAATCGCCTACACAGCGGCTCACCGACAAATTTGAGAAGTATTTTGTGCCTGCTGTATTGGTATTGGTGGTGTTGCTCCATTTCGCTTTTTTAGTTATTGACGAGACCTTTAGCGAAAGCTTCTACCGCGCCATGGCCGTGCTGGTAGCGGCCAGCCCTTGCGCTTTGGCCATCGCCACACCGAGTGCTGTTCTCAGTGGAGTAGCCCGGGCAGCCAAAAGTGGCGTGTTGATCAAAGGTGGCCGCCCATTGGAAGATTTAGGCGTACTTACTGCCCTGGCTTTTGATAAGACCGGCACACTAACAGAAGGTAAGCCTAAGTTAACGGAGGTGGTAGCCTTGGAGGATGTGAAAGAAGAAGAACTACTGAGAATAGCAGTTGCGGTAGAGGGTCTTAGTGATCACCCACTGGCAAAGGCCGTAGTGCGTGACGGGAAGGAGCGACTGAAGGGTGCTGACATACCTGAGGCGAAAGACCTGGAGGCAGTGCTTGGGAAAGGGATCAAAGCCACATTGGGAAGTGACAAAGTCTACATTGGCAACCTGGACCTGTTTGAGTCGCTGGATGAAAAGAAGCCATCAAAGGAAATAGAAGAAAAAGTAAAATCCTTAGAGTCTGATGGCAATACTACCATGCTCATCCGGCAGAATGACGATTACATAGGCATCATCGCCCTGATGGATACGCCAAGAGAAGAAGCGAAAAATACCTTAGCGCAACTGAAAAAGATCGGCATCAAACGCATGATCATGCTCACCGGTGACAATCAGAAAGTGGCCGATGCGGTAGCCAAAGAAATCGGTCTCACGGATGCCTGGGGCAGTTTGCTGCCGGAAGAAAAAGTAGAAGCCATTAAAGAGCTTAGACAAAAAGAAGACAAAGTAGCCATGGTTGGCGATGGTGTGAATGATGCCCCGGCCATGGCCAACAGTACCGTAGGAATAGCCATGGGAGCAGCAGGAAGTGATGTGGCTCTGGAAACAGCCGACATTGCCCTGATGGCCGACAAGCTGGAAACCTTGCCTTTTGCTATCGGTTTAAGCAGAAAGGCCAAAGGCATTATCAAGCAAAATCTTTGGGTTAGTCTGGGAATAGTGGCTTTGCTCATTCCTTCAACCATTTTTGGTCTGGCCAATATCGGTATTGCAGTGCTTATTCATGAAGGTTCAACCTTGGTGGTAGTCTTTAATGCATTGAGGTTGTTGGCGTACAAGAAACACCTCTAACAACAGATTTAACTATTAATAATAATATGAGCATAGCAGAAGATATACTTCAGGATCATGGCATTCTTTCAACTGATACTCGTTCCAAAGTCATTGAATACATTCTTAGGAAGGAAACAGCTTGTAGTTTGAAAGAACTTCAACATGCTTTGGCTATTACTTCCAGGCAGGAAAAGCCGGTAAATAAAACAACTTTTTATCGCACCATAGACCTTTTTGAAGAAAATGGAATTGTACACAGGGTTGATGATGGTACAGGAATAGCAAAATATGCCTTATCAAAGCATGACTCTGCCGAAGGGAAATGGCATCTCCACTTTCGCTGTGAAGTGTGTAATAGAACCTTCTGTTTACCTGATCCTATACCAAATGAGCTACTTTCAATTGGGGGCAATCATCATGTAAAGAAGGTAAATATGGTGCTCCAGGGTATCTGTGAAAAATGTTGTGAAAATTTACCGAATGAATAAAAGCACATTCAAAATAAACAAAATGGACTGCCCCTCTGAGGAGCAAATGATCCGCATGAAATTGGAATCTCATTTATTAACCAGGATCAAACGCTAATGTAATAATTGTTACAGTGTTTTTGCTTTTAATCCGTTAGGTTATTACAGAACTAAAAACCATATAAAATGAAATACTATAGTGAAAAAACATTGAATGATGTAAGCTTTGAAGAAGCCATACAAATGGTCACTGAAGCATTGAAAGCAGAAGGCTTTGGGATACTCACTGAAATAGATGTGAAGGAAACCATGAAAAAGAAGCTGGATGAAGATTTTCGGCCTTATAAAATCCTGGGAGCATGTAACCCTCCCTTCGCCTTTAAAGCATTACAAGCTGAGAATAAAATCGGAACCATGCTTCCCTGCAATGTTATTGTGCAACAAACTGATGCTGGTGTGGAAGTAGCGGCTGTAAGGCCTAAAGCTTCAATGGCAGCTGTAGATAATGCAGAGTTGGCCGTTATAGCCAATGAAATTGAAGCCCGTCTAAAAAAGGTGATAGCATCATTATAGTATGGAAGTTTTCAAAAACGTCCGATAAATGAAGGCTCTACATTGGTGGTGGTCTTTAATGCACTGAAATTATTGGCTTATGAAGAATAAGAAAAAAGAATAAAAGCACATTCAAAATAACCAA
>NZ_SMLW01000206.1 GCF_009711405.1 Fulvivirga kasyanovii
GCTAGCAATTTAAACCAACTAAAAAGAAGACACATGAAGAATTTGAAATTTTTGGGTTTTGCAGCCTTTACTATTTTAGTGGCGGCGTGCGGCCAACAGAAAGAAGGAACCGATGCAGAAGTATCCGAAGCGAAAGAAGTTGCTGAGGTAAACACATCAGAATCTTTCAGCATTAATAAAGAAGAAAGCCAAATTACATGGATCGGAAGTAAGCCAACAGGCAAGCATAATGGTACAATCCCCATTGCTTCTGGTGATATCGCTGTGGAGGGCAACGAGGTTGTAGGCGGAACAATTGTTATTAATGTTGCTGAAATTGACAATGAAGACCTGAAAGAAGATCCTGAAAGCCACGGTAAACTTGTTAGCCACCTGAAATCAGAAGATTTTTTTGATGCCGAAAATCACCCAACCGCTGAGTTTGTAATTACATCGGTTGCGCCTTACAGCAAAGAAGACTCAGTAAAAGTAAAAGAAGAGTTTGACACCCAATACAAGCCTGCTTCTGCCAAAGAGCACATGGTAGCTTCACCTACCCACAAAGTGACCGGTAACTTAAGCATGAGAGGCAAAACTTTAAGCGTTTCTTTTCCAGCCCATGTAAAGGTGCAAGATGACAAAGTTATCGCTAAGGCCAAATTTAATATTGACAGGTCTCTCTGGGGTCTTCAATATGGAAATGAAGCCGATGTAGTGGATAAAGCAAAGGATAAATTCATCTATAACACTGTCAATGTAGGGTTTGATATTGTAGCTGGCAAGTAATTCAATTGACATTTTAATATCATCAGAGAGGGGCTGCCTATTGTACTTGCAGTCCCTCTTTTTTATTTTACATTTGCAAAAAACGCCTCGACCAAGTTGAGAAAACACTCCTTTCAGTACACTCTTGAGACACCCGATATTTTTAGGGAGAAAGCTTTAAGCTGGGCATCATCCTTCAGTCACTGTACTTACTTCAACAACAACAATATTTTCAAATATCCCTATGGCCCTTTTGACAACATCATTACTGCAGGGGCCCAGCAAATCATCAGCTTTGGCGATAGAAACCATTTTGAAGAGCTTAAGCAACACTATCAAAACCAGCCTGACTGGATGGTAGGATATTTTGCTTATGATCTCAAAAACCAGACGGAGGCATTACAATCCGGCAATCCGGATCATGTGGAGTTTCCTGATATATATTTTTACGTTCCGGAACATGTACTTTGCTTCAAAGGCAACTCGCTTTACATAGAAAGTACAGGAGCTCCTGATGCTATCCTCGATGCCATTAATAATATGGCAGAGGGCAGCAATGATAAGATGAAAGCGCCCATACTGAATCAGAACACTTCACGGGAACAATATTTAGATACGGTCAATAAGCTGAAAAACCACATACTGGAGGGTGACATTTATGAAATCAACTACTGCATTGAGTTTTCCGCAACTGATGCTACAATAGATCCGCTATCAACTTATCTGCAGCTTACCCGGCTGTCCCCTACGCCATTTTCTGTTTATCACAAATTCGAAAACCGCTATCTGCTCTGTGCCAGCCCTGAAAGATTTCTAAAAAAGCACTCACGTAAACTGATATCACAACCTATAAAAGGTACTGCCAGGCGTGGTTCCTCTTCTTATGAAGATGAAATAATAAAACAAAAGCTCCGCACTGATGAAAAGGAGCTGGCGGAAAATATGATGATCGTAGACCTGGTAAGAAATGATCTGGCCAGAAGCTCTGAAACCGGCACGGTGAAAGTTGATGAAATGTTTGGCATCTATACTTTCAAACAGTTACACCAGATGATCTCTACTGTAACCTCGGAGCTTCGAGCCGATATCCACTTTATAGATGCCATCAGAAACGCTTTTCCGATGGG
Organism: Fulvivirga kasyanovii; assembly: GCF_009711405.1. Classification (GTDB taxonomy): domain Bacteria; phylum Bacteroidota; class Bacteroidia; order Cytophagales; family Cyclobacteriaceae; genus Fulvivirga; species Fulvivirga kasyanovii. The sequence continues at coordinate 1,872 of NZ_SMLW01000206.1, forward strand.
CAGCATGACAGGGGCACCCAAAGTGAAGGTAATGGAGCTTATTGAAAGATACGAACAAGCTAAACGTGGACTTTATTCAGGCGCTATGGGATATATCACTCCTTCAGGGGATTTTGATTTTAATGTCGTCATTCGCAGCCTTCTGTATAACGCGCAGACGAAAAAGCTTTCATTCCAGGTGGGAAGTGCCATTACCTACGACTCCATTCCAGAACAGGAGTATGAAGAATGCCTTCTAAAAGCCAAAGCCATAATGCAGACACTTGGC
>NZ_SMLW01000450.1 GCF_009711405.1 Fulvivirga kasyanovii
AAAGCTTATTAATCAACATATCCAAACTTTTTATTTACGGTTCCTTATTTCTAAGTATAGCCTATCTGATTACAGTTATTCTTATAAATGGGGGAATTATTCCTTTCAAAAAATTCTATGCGCTTACTTCTCCAACAGAGGAGTTTTTTTACCGAGGAGAGCTGGCCTTTTTCTATAAAGGATTTATTTTCTTAAGCATAGGTTTAATTTTTGTTTATTTTATAAAACCCAGATACTGGGTGATAATGACTTCAATTATCATTTTTGCTATCATACTCACTTTTACAAGGGGTTTTATATTTGCTCTACTCTTAACTGCATTTACATACCTTCTACTTAGTTCTTTACCTCTAAAAGTAAGGTTGCCGATACTTTTCGCTTTGTTAACAGCCGCAATAGCTCTAGTCTACTATGGCAATAACATCTATTCCAATGTTAGCCGCATAATTTCTAAAACGGAATTAAATTCCTGCTTTACCCGTCAGTTTGAACCTGATAAGCTTTTAGGTAATCGTGAATTCTCAGATAATGAGAGAAAGAAACAATTAAATCAGGTATTAGAACGGACAACGATAACCTCTGCATTCATAGGTCACGGCTTTGGTGTTGGCGTACCCGTACGCCCCGTACATATGGAAGTCTCTTATCTGGAGATTTTTCACAAACAAGGACTGTTAGGGCTACTCTTTTGGGGTGCTATATTCTTTATGCTAACTAAAAAGTTTCTAGACTCAAAATCCTACCAATCTCCCTTTTCAAAAGCTTTTTATTTTAGCTCATTATTTATATTTTTTCAATCTGCCACCAATCAATACTTCAATAATCCCATAGGCATGTCATTTATCCTCCTTGCTCTGGTATGCCTTGAATTAACTTCAAAAAAAGATGCCTAAGATATCGGTATGTGTGGCTACTCATAATGGAGAAAAATACATTCGTGAACAAATAGACTCCATTCTGCCACAATTGGGTCCTCATGATGAGATAATTGTTTCAGATGATGGATCAGAAGACACAACCATTTCAATTTTACTTTCGTACCGGGATAAACGCTTAAAATTAGTTGACTGCGCTTCGAAAAACAGCCCCATAAAAAATTTCGAGAATGCGCTTAACCATTGTACCGGTGACATAATCTTTCTCTCTGACCAGGATGATCTATGGCTCGCCGGAAAAGTTAAAACTATGATACAGGCTCTGGAAAAATACGATTTGGTGCTAAGTGACTGCTACGTTGTAAATGAGAAATTACAACCTATACACTCTTCATTATTTGAAATTAACAAAGCTCGTCCGGGGCTTTGGAAGAATCTGTGGAAAAACAGTTATACGGGTTGCTGCATGGCCTTCAATCGAAAAGTACTGAGCAAAGCCTTACCCTTTCCCTCGGACATACCTATGCACGATCAATGGATAGGGCTGGTTGCTGAGTTGTTTTTCAAGACTAGCATAGTTCAAAAAAAATTGACCCTATATAGGCGACACAATAATACCACTACACGAACAGGAGATAAAAGTAACTATGGTTTACTATCCAAGATAAAGTTTCGATTTAAGCTATTGAAAAACCTAATCCACCTATACCCATGAACCTCACCGCTTCCATTGTAGTGTATAAGAATAACTTGCCTATTCTAGAAAACACAATTAATAGTTGCCTGAAAAGCTATCATGATATTCATCTCTATGTCATAGATAACTCACCGGAAGATCATGCCAGAGTGCTTTGCAAGGACTCCCGAATAAGTTACATTTTTAATGGTAGAAATTTGGGTTTTGGAGCTGCCCATAATATTGCATTAAGAGAGGTATTATACACATCAAAGTATCATATTGTTGTTAACCCTGATGTGTATTTTAATAAAGAAGTTATTCCGGAAATGCACAAATTCATGGAGACCAACCCGGATATAGGTTTATCCATGCCCAAGGTTCTCTACCCGAATGGAGCTCTTCAGCATTTATGCAAGTTACTCCCTAAACCTCACAACCTGATATACAGACGTTTTTTGAGCTTTTATAGAGCTTTTGAAAAATATGACCACCTGTATGAAATGCGATTTACTGGTTATGATCAAGTAATGGATGTCCCATTTCTTTCAGGGTGCTTCATGTTTCTCAGAACAGCAGCTCTAAAAAACACCGGCCTGTTTGATGAAAAGATATTCCTGTACACTGAAGATATAGATTTAAGCAGAAGAATACATCGGTCTTATCGTACAGTATTCTTTCCGGAAGTGTCAATCTATCACTATCACGAGAAAGGATCGTACAAAAAAATACATCTGTTATTATACAACATTCAAAGTGCAGTCAACTATTTCAATAAGTGGGGCTGGTTTATTGACAAGGAACGAGATGAGATTAACAAAAAAATACTAGTAAACTACCTGGCGAATGGTCGGTTTTAAAAATATACACCGACAGCTTTTTATAATTTTCACGGTACTATCCGTTTTTGCACTCCCATTCTCCATAAAGTTGTGCAGTATCTCCATTGTACTACTCACAGCCAATTGGCTTATTGAAGGAAACCTAAGAGCAAAGTGGGAAATAATAAAACTTAACAAGTTAATATGGGTACTTTCCGGATTTTATATTCTCCATATCCTCGGCATGTTGATTGTTGAAGATATGGATAGTGGACTTTATGATCTTGAAAAAAAGCTCTCGCTTTTTGTCCTTCCTATTGTAATAGGCGCTTCTGAAAGATTGTCAACAAAAGAAATGAAAATTATTTTTTGTTCTTTTATCATTTCGTGCCTAATCGCTGTTATTGTAAGTCTGATATTTATAATTCTCTCAGGCCACAATATTACTGACCCGGAACATCTGAACTTTGATTATCTGAATAAGGACAATTTCCGAAATTCCTTTTCTGGCCCTGCCAAAACATGGAATCTGCTCTCATATGTAGGTTTTGGCTCTTTTCTTGGCATTCATCCAACCTACTTCTCCTTATATATCGCCTTTGCTGTCATACTGCTTGTCTGGCAATTCAGGGATATATTTAAAACCCTCAGGTATGTTATTAAGATCCTTTACTCTATTGTATTACTGATACTGCTCATTGCACTGGTTTTCCTTTCGTCAAGGATAGTTATTGTCTCCTTTTCTACCTTATGTATTTTACTGTTGGGGAATTATTTTTTTCGCAAGCAGAAGTATTTGTACGGTGCTTTGTATTCATGTGCTTTTATTTCAATTATACTACTATTGATTTACATTAACCCCGTCACCTATTTCCGGGTTATTCAAGAACCACTTAACACAGGCCTCCAATATCCGTCAACTGACCAGCAATGGAACTCATGGAACCTGAGATTAGTACAATGGAAGTCTTCACTTAAGATTATAAAGAATAACTGGTTAACAGGGGTTGGCACTGGGGATTCCCAGCAATATCTTAATCAGGAATATGATAAAATTGGACTTGGCATTTTTCAATCCGAGTTCAATGCTCATAATCAATATTTACAAACGACCTTAGACCTAGGTATCCTTGGGTTCTCGTTTCTTATACTGTCATTTTTTTACCCTGTAATAAAATCAGGAAATAACCAAAATACTTTGTTCCTGTCATTTCTATACCTTTTTGGTGTGTGTTGTCTTTCGGAGTCAATGCTAGAAGTACAAAAAGGTGTGGTGTTTTATGGTCTTTTTAATTCACTACTGATCTTTCATGTTTTGAACCTTAATCCAAAAAAGTATGCCTGAACCTGCCCATACCTACAACCTGTCCATAGAAAGTCAGCTATCAGATGACTTGCTTAAAACTCTATTGTATTTTGATGTTTTCCAGTACCCTCTTACAAAAGATGAGTTACAGTTCTTTTGTCCTGCCGCCTGTAAAGATGCCCAGGTCGACCTGGCGCTGGTGGAGCTTTTAGACAAAGGCATGATATACAAGTTTGAACGGTTTTATTCATTGCACAATGCACCTGCATTAGTAGAAAGAAGGCTTGCTGGTAATAATCTTGCCACACAAAGGATGAAGACCGCAAGACGAGTATCCAGGCTTATTTCCTGGTTTCCTTTTGTCAGATCTGTAATGCTTTCGGGGTCTATTTCAAAAGGCTATATGGACAAAAGCAGCGATTTGGACTTCTTCATCGTCACTGCGCCGGGTAAACTTTGGATCACTAGAATGTTCCTTGTTCTTTTCAAGAGAATATTTCTTTTTAACTCACATAAAAATTTCTGCGTCAATTACTTCATTGATACGGAGAACCTGGAAATTGAAGAGCAAAATTTATTTACAGCCATTGAATCAGTGACATTGATTCCCACATATGGAGAAAATTGTTACTATGAATTTTGGACTGCCAACCAATGGGTGCAAAATTATTTCCCCAACTCAGCTCCAAGGGAAACAAGTACAATCAGGAATGGTAATGCCTTAATCAAGGCTTTCTCGGAAAGACTGTTCAATAACCGCCTGGGGAGTGCTATTGATCAATATTTCATGAACCTGACCTTGAAACGCTGGAAGCAGCTCTTCGAAAAGCGATTTTCCAAGAAGGATTTTGATGTCGCCTTTAAAACAAAAAGGTATGCATCGAAAAACCACCCAAGGTTCTACCAGAAGAGTATACTTGATAAATATCAGGACAGGATCAGAGAGTTTGAAGAAAATTTTAATGTAACCCTTAGCTCACCGCTAAAATGAAAAAAGTACTTTTTACCCATTCATTCTTTTACAAACTTGATTACAAACAATGGAAGTTCAAACAACCGTACCCTCCATTAGGGACTCTCTTTGCGGCTTCATTGTTGCGTGAGAATAATTATTCAGTTTCCTTGTTTGATACTAACCTTAGGGACTCTCCACATGAATTGCTTGAGGCCCTGGAAAGGGAAATGCCTGAATATCTTGTCATTTATGACGATGGCTTTAATTACCTTACCAAAATGTGCCTTACCAATATGCGTGAGGCTGCCTTTGAGATGATAGAAATCGCCAAAGGATTCGGTTGTATCATTATAGTTTCCAGCTCCGATGCCTCTGATCACTATGAGGAATACCTTGACCATGGTGCTGATTTTATAGTAATTGGTGAGGCTGAAATGACATTACTGGAATTGCTCAACGAAATTCAGAAGCCTACACCACTTATAGAAACTGTAGTAGGGTTAGCCTTTCAAAATAATAGCCAAACACATTTAACCGGTAGCCGGCAGGTTTTACGTGAACTTGATATTTTGCCTTTACCGGCCTGGGATCTCGTAAATATTGACGAGTACAGACAAATATGGATAGAGCATCACGGCTATTTTTCCTTAAACCTTGCCACTACAAGAGGATGTCCTTATAAATGCAACTGGTGTGCTAAGCCCATTTATGGAAACAGGTATAATACCCGGTCTCCTGAGAAAGTAGTAGAGGAAGTGGAACTTCTGATGACTAAGCATAAGCCTGATCATCTTTGGGTTTGCGATGACATATTCGGTTTAAAACCGGGATGGATTCAAAGTTTCAGGGATTTATTAAAAGAGAAAAACCTGCAAATCAAGTATAAAATACAATCACGTGCTGATTTATTACTTCAGGAGGATACTATTGATGCTCTGGCTGAATCCGGTCTCGAAACAGTATGGGTTGGTGCAGAATCTGGCTCGCAGAAGATACTTGATGCAATGGATAAGGGCACAAAGGTGGAGCAAATTGGTGAAGCAACGAAGTTACTACAGCAAAAAGGAATTAAGGTCGCATTTTTCCTGCAATTCGGATATCTCGGAGAAACCAAAGAGGATATTCAAAAAACAAAGGACATGGTACTAAACCTGATGCCTGATGAAATTGGTATTTCGGTATCTTATCCGTTACCGGGCACTAAATTTTATGACAAAGTAAAACAGCAATTGCAAGACAAGGCTAACTGGACTGACTCCGATGACCTCGACACTATGTTTTCCAGCAGTCAGGATAGGGATTTTTACAGAAAATTACCTCGCTATATTCACAAAGTATATCGGAAGAAGCGTGGAATTATGAAGTTTAAAGAGCTGCTACGGCATCCCCTCAGGCTAAATTATAAGAATTTAAGGCCTGTTTTGGCTACCTTGTATTATATACCATCCATTGTGATGGATAAGCTCAGGTTACGAAAATATGATTCTTTTCCGGGATGATAACTGCTTTTGACCATATTGCTGCTACTTATGACAATGACTTTACCCATGGCTCCATCGGGGCACTGCAGCGTCAGAAAGTGTGGGATTATCTGGAGAAGGCCCTGCCAGACAGCCCTTTATCAATCCTGGAACTAAATTGTGGTACGGGAGAGGATGCTGTTCATCTTGCAGGGCAAGGCCACAATGTTTTAGCCACCGACTTATCCAAAGAGATGGTAGCTGTGGCCAAATCCAAAGCCGAAAATATGGGTTTAGGTCAACGAACTACATTTATTCAGTGTGACATTAACAAAATCGCCCAGGCAGATTTCGATAGTAAATTTGATCTTATCTTTTCAAATTTTGGGGGCCTCAACTGTATCGATGCTATGAGCCTGCAGAACCTTAGCAAAGTGGCCTCGCGATTGCTAAAACCAAATGGTAGATTTATAGGAGTAATTATGCCGGCATTCTGTGTCTGGGAAAGTATTTATTTCCTGCAAAAGTTTAAAGTGAAAAAAGCCTTCCGAAGAACCCAAAGAGGTCCCTTGCTGGCCCAGCTAAATGAAGCACAGGTAGAAACGTGGTATTACACTCCTGCACGGATAGAAACTATGTTCCGAAGCGAGTTCAAACTTGTGGGATTGAAGCCGATAGGTTTCTTTCTGCCCCCATCGTATCTGGAGAATTTTTTCAGAAACAAACAGGGTATGCTAAACAAGTTGGATTCAATGGAGGATAAAGTCAATGCGTTCTCCCATTTATCAAATTACTCAGATCATTATTTGATCGATCTGGAATTAACAAAAACAACTTCATAATGAAAGTGCTGCTTACACATGGTTACTTCCTCAAAGAGGATGAAAAAGAGCAGGCTATTCTCAAGCCCTATCCTCCACTGGGCATCCTTTATATCTCCGCATTTCTCGAACAGAATGGTATAACAACTGAGGTCTTTGATTCAACATTTTCAGAAAAGCATTTGCTAAAAGTCCATTTAATAAAGGAAAAGCCAAAATACCTGGCTATTTATGTTAATCTAATGACAAAAGTCAATGTACTGGAGATCATTCGTTTTGTCAAAAACTCGGAAGAGCTAAGCCACACCACAGTTATTCTGGGCGGACCGGAAGTAACTTATAATACTGATGGCTTTCTGAATAATGGAGCTGATTTTTTAGTTATCGGGGAGGGGGAGGAAACCATGCTGGAACTGGTGACAAGCTTGGAAAACAAGCCAGAGCAAATTCCAATGATTGATGGGATCGCTTACAAGGATCAGGATGGAAATAACCATACAACCTCCAAGCGGACCAAAATAAAAGGTATAGACCAACTGCCCATGCCGAACAGGCAGGCTATTGACCTTCATAAATACCTCGATCTATGGAAAAATGCGCATGGATCAAATGCCATTTCCGTTAGTACCATGCGCGGTTGCCCCTATACCTGCAAGTGGTGTAGCCGTGCGGTTTACGGGTTGAGTTACCGAAGAAGATCCCCGGTAAAAGTTGTTGACGAACTTGAATGGATACAAAAGACCTATAATCCGGATACGCTTTGGTTTGTGGATGACGTTTTCACGGTCAGTCATAAATGGCTGGAAGAATTCAATAACACATTAAAAGAAAGAAATTTAAAGATCGCTTACGAGTGCATCACCCGTGCGGACAGGATGAATGAAGACGTGATCAGAATGATGAAGGAATCGGGGTGCTTTAGAGTATGGATAGGTGCGGAAAGTGGCTCTCAAAAAATCATAGATCTTATGGATCGCAGGGTAGATGTACAAAAGGTGCGTGAAATGATCATACTTGCCAGAAAAAATGGAATCGAAGCCGGTACCTTTATCATGATCGGGTACCCGGGGGAAACAGAATCGGATATTGAAGAAACCATCCACCACCTAAAAAGCTCAAATCCTGACCATTTTACTATCACTGTTGCATACCCTATTAAGGGAACGGAGCTATACCAGGAAGTTGAGGCCCTGCAAACAACAGAACTGGAATGGAGCACAAGCTCAGACAGAGATATAGATTTTGAAAGAACTTACTCAAGAGGCTACTATGACCATGCTTTAAGACGGGTTATCAGTGAAGTCCATTATTTTAAAAACAAGGAGTCAGGAAATATTAAAGCTGCAGCAAAGTTCAAAATCAAATCACTGATATCAAAGGTTGGTATGAAATGGGAAAAAATAAGGTATACAAACCATGCTTAATCTCTGGGTAAGTGCTAAAAAGACATATCATATTATCCCTGATCGGTTTAAGAAACAGGTAATATGGTCATTAGTTTTAACACTTTTTAATGGCCTGCTTGACATCATCTCCCTGGCAGCGATTGTACCTATAATCCTTATTTTCATTAATCCTGAACAAATTACAGGTCATTCCATAATAGCCTCCCTCTACGAGCAGCTCAATTTCCATAGTGAATTCAACTTTCAAATAATTGCCCTGTCGGCCCTTGTGGCCTTGTTTCTGATCAAGAATATAGTGAGCGTCTGGGTGAACTATTATATTTCAAAATTGACTTTCGACATTTCAACGGACTTATCCAGAAGATCACTACAGCATTTTTTTAGTCAGAATTACCTTGAATTCACTAAGTCCAACTCCGCGGTTGTGAGCAGAAAAATAAAAACCATTCCTCACGATTTCGCCAGCTATATGCTTACACCCCAGCTAAACCTTATCACTGAATCCATTGTTGCCGGTATCATCATAGCAGGCATTTGCTTGTACAATCCTATTATCTGCCTGCTTTTAATAACAGTGATGTTGCCCGTACTATTTACCTGGAAGTGGTTTAAAAAGCAACATCTTCAACATATAGAAGAAGATTTTAGAAATACTTATCCGGTCAGCCTCAAATACTTACTACAAGGTGTAGATGGCTATATTGATGTTAAGCTCTATCAAAAGGAAGATTTTTTCATTGAGAAATTTATAGGGTTGAAGCATCAGATGAACAGGAACTACGCCTACCTTAAAACCGCATCATTTCTTCCTGCCAAATTCCTTGAAGTTATTCTGGCACTGAGTATCGCCCTTATATTTGGTTATTCATTATTTTTTGAACTAAGTGGTGGGCTTGTGCCTCTTCTCAGTCTTTTTATAGCAGGTTTCTACAGACTTTACCCTTCTACCACAAAAATTATTAATGCACTCACAAACATTAAAGCCTACAACTATGTGCTGGAGGAGTTAAACATCGATGAACCTGATGCTTCGGCGGACAAAAATGAAACTCTCCATTTTAGTAACCGCATACAATTACAAAAGGTAAGCTTCAAGTACCGGGGAAAAGATTCTTTATTTGACAATTTGAGTCTTGAGCTTATGAGGGGGCAGTGTATTGGCATCAGTGGTGCATCAGGCTCCGGGAAAACTACTTTGGTTAAATTACTTACAGGGCTGATCTCGCCGGATTCCGGTGGAATATATATTGACAAGGTACAACTCTCAGAAAATAATAAAACAGGTTGGCTATCGTATATCGGCTACCTGCAACAACAGCCCGTAATTATTGATGCGACACTGGAAGAAAATATTGCTTTTGGTGAACATGAAATAAACACGGTAAAACTGAACGAAGTGATTAATCAGGCAAACCTGGAAAGTTTTATAAATTCGCTACCCGAGGGCTTGACCACGCAACTGGGAGAAAACGGTGTACAGGTTTCAGGCGGCCAGAAACAGAGGATAGCACTTGCCCGGGCTTTATATAGGAGTTCCGAGCTTTTTATTTTTGATGAAGTCTCCAATAACCTCGACAAAGCCAACTTACTTGAAGTGCGCACATCTATAGAACGGCTTCTGGCTTCAGGTAAAACGGTAGTGGTGATTGATCATGATCTTACTTTACTTGAAATAGCTGATAAAATATGGAGAGTTACCAATGGCCAGGTACATGAAACCGCTTTAAAAGCCGATGTTCTATGAATAGGAGTTTGATCAAAAAACCTGTCAATGCCAGCCGTCGTATGGTCTTTCGCATTGAAAAGTGGTTTTATAAGATCGGCCTGTTCAACACTCAACAGCTAACATTTCCTGAGTTTTTATGTATTGGCTCTCAAAAGGCCGGCACCACCTGGCTCTATGAAAACCTGCGATGTCATCCGGAGTTATTCCTGCCCGACAGAAAAGAATTAAACTATTTTAGCAGCAAGTACCGGTTTTATGGATTGCCGTTAAGTGCATACAGCGACTATTTCAAAGCAGCTAAAGGAGTCAAAGGTGAAGTCACTCCATGCGCAAATTTACCACTCAGAAGAATACGGTTTATGCAAAGCATTATACCGAATTTAAAGCTGATCCTTATCATCAGGAACCCTATTGATCGTATGTGGGCATCGGCATTAATGTATTTGGTAAGGGCACAGAAAAAGAGTTTTGAAGATATAAGAGATGAAGAGTTTTTCAAGCTTTTTAATAACAGAGACCTGTTCTCCAGAGGTGAATATGCCAAAATACTGAAAAACTGGAGAAGCGTTTTCCCAAAAGAGCAAATTCATATTTGCTTTTATGATGACCTCCTTAACAGCCCTAGACCTTTTTTAAAAGAAATCTTCCTCTTTTTAAATGTATCTGATCAGGTAGATTGGAACCATTTTCCTATAAGTGACACCTTCAATAAAAGCCCTGATCACACTATGCCTGTGCACATCAAAGTTTATCTGGAAAAGTTGTATAAGCAAAGCCTTAAGGAATTTGGAGAGGAATTCCCCGAGGTGGTGGAATATTGGCGGAGTGGTTTTAATCCCAAAGAGCGCTAGGTTCACGCAAAGTATGTCAGACCATTCCACTAAACATGCTTACAATTAATA
>NZ_SMLW01000214.1 GCF_009711405.1 Fulvivirga kasyanovii
ATTTTATATCTTGTTTGTAGTAATATTGGATCGAAATTCAACTAAAGAGAATAAATTATGGGAAACAAGCAAGGCCATAAAGTGCTTGTTGTGGATGATGAAGAAGCAATCCTTGAGTTGTTAAAGTATAACCTTGAAAAACAGGGTTATGAAGTGAAAACTGCTTTGGATGGCGTTAAGGGTGTTGAAATAGCCAAAAGATTCAAACCAGATCTTATTCTGCTGGATATCATGATGCCCCGGCAAGATGGCGTTGAAACTTGCAGGCAACTGAGGGAAATACCTGATATATCCGGCACATTTATCATATTCCTTACGGCGCGTTCTGAAGAATACTCTGAAGTGGCTGCCTTTGATGTTGGTGCCGATGACTATATCACCAAGCCCATTAAGCCGCGTGCATTAATGAGCAGGATCAATGCCTTTTTCAGAAGGGACACCAAGAAAAAAGAAGTTACCAACCAGATATCTATCGGCGACCTCGTCATTGACCGCACCAGCTACACCGTGCAGATGAAGGGAAATGAAGTGTCGCTTCCTAAGAAAGAGTTTGAGCTTCTGTATTTTCTGGCACAAAACCCCAATAAGGTATTTGACCGGGATGAATTGCTACAGAATATCTGGGGGTCAGACGTTTATGTGTTGGCCCGTACCGTAGATGTGCATATCAGAAAGGTGAGGGAGAAAATAGGAGATGACTACATCAAAACCATTAAAGGTGTAGGCTACAAGTTCAGTCTCAACTAAGCATATGGTTTTTAATTCCAGGTTAATTGCCGTGCTGCTGGCTTTTTGCATTGCAGTGGTTACCACCTCTTTCCTTTCACTGTTTAAAGAGGTAAGCAGCAGTGCTTTGGTGGTAACTTTTCTCATCAGCCTTTCTTCAACCTATTTACTGGGTTTTATTATCCTGGAGTTTCTGATCTTTCGCGAGATTAATAAAATATACAGCCTGCTCGATAACCTGAGGGAAAGTGAGCTGACTTCTATCGACCAAAACAAGTCAGGTTTATTCAATCCCTTAAAAAAGATCAATGAAGAGATATTCTCTTACGCAGCCCTGAAGCAAAAGGAAATTGATGAACTAAAAAAACTTGAGGCATTTCGTAGAGAGTTTATTGCCGATGTAAGCCACGAACTCAAAACACCAATATTTGCGGCCCAGGGATTTGTACACACTTTGCTTGATGGTGCTGTAAAAGATAAAAGCGTAAGAAACAGGTTTCTAAAAAAGGCCGCCAAGAGCCTTGACGGGCTGGACATACTGGTCCAGGACCTGCTGACCCTGTCACAGATCGAGACCGGTGAAATCAAAATGCATTTTGAGTCTTTCGACATCCGGCAATTGGCAGAGGAAGTGATCGACCAGTTTGAAAACAAAGCCGAAAAGAAGGACATCGAGCTCAAAATATCCAAACATGCCCCGGAGCAAGCGATGGTCTACGCCGACTGGCAAAGGATCAATCAGGTAGTGACCAATCTGGTGAGCAATGCCATTAAATATTCCAACAAAAATGGCAAAGTCACCATCGACTTTGAAGTTACTAACTCTCATGTCATTACACGTGTAAAAGATACCGGGGAAGGCATACCTCCCGAACATATCAAAAGGATCTTTGAACGGTTCTACAGGGTAGATAAAAGCCGCTCACGCGAAAAGGGCGGTACTGGCCTTGGATTGGCCATCGTTAAACACATCATGGAAGTCCACAAATCCAAAGTAGAGGTGACCAGCGAGCCTGGGAAGGGGTCTGTGTTTAGCTTTAAACTCCCAAAGAAGGCTCCTGAACAGGTTAGCGGCGAATAGCAAATCCTCTTAAACCATTTCCATCTTTTTTAAACCGGAATTAATTCTTGGAAAATTGTCCGGATGATGTTTATATTGTCGGCTCATGCGCATGAGTGAATAATTATACTCCCCATATTCTTGCGCTAAATACCGAGATTAATATCATTTTTTCTCTAAGCAGCTATAATGCCCCCATCATTATGGTCATGAAAAGTTCCTGAAAGGTATTTTTCAGATGGTGTAATCAGGGTATTAATGTAAACAAGGCTATATAAACCAACTACCGATGTTTGAAGAAAAAACACCATCTCCTGGTGCAGCCCAGCCACATCCCTTGGATGTTTCTCTGGAGTCAACCGGTGCCTTACCTGAAAGCCAGCCTTTTTTTGATCCTTTTGCCCCTCAATGGGACGATGAGGTCAATCAGCGTGTTCGCCCCAGGCCGAAAGGCTCAGTACCTCCCTTTAAGTCCATGTATAAGAATATGCCAAGCATCTATGAAATGACCATGCCGGGCATGATCTCAAAAATAGACCTGAACAAGGT
>NZ_SMLW01000470.1 GCF_009711405.1 Fulvivirga kasyanovii
TGTGCTTCAAAGAACCAGAGTTTAAATTATTCATATTTCATGTACCGGAAGTATATTCAGCACAGCGATTCTACAACCAATAATAGAGCAGGGAATCCGCCCGGTTCAGGTCTTTAGCTCAAGTGGCTGGCATTCGCCACAAATGAAGCCTCAGAACCTATGAAATGATAACGACAGTCTGAAGACTGGAAAGTAATAGGTACAAGTGACGCTATCACTGAACACTTGCCAGACAGCTTGAATTTTAACCACCCAAAGCGTATGTTAGAAGTAACAACATAGCCATGGTTGGCAAACCTTATAGCAAATCGGTGCCAGGCCGAAACTGTAGTCAATTAAAAAAATGAATACTGAAAAAATCTTAAATGAAATTGGAGAGATTTATTCACCATTATCTAAGGCATGTCAACGAGAATTTATTGCCAGCTCAAAAGTTAGTATGTTCAAAAGAGGGGAGATTGTAGTTCGTCAGGGGCAATTTTCTAAAAAAGCATATCTAATAGTAGAGGGTTGTTCCAGGGCCTATTATTTGAAAGATGGAAAGGACATTTCTGACTGGTTCACTTTTGAAAATCAATTTATGGCTCCCATTGTTAGTTTTTTTAGCGAAAAACCAAGTCCTCATTATGTTGAGTTTATTGAAGACTCAACAGTTCTTGAGTTTTCGAAGGATACCATGGATAAACTCAAAAATAAGCACCACGATTTTGAGCGTTTCATTAGTATGGTGGTAACCGAAACTATGTTAGGACTTTGTGAAAGATTGTACACTATTCAGTTTAATAAAGCAGTTGAAAGGTATAACCACCTATTAAGTATCTATCCGTACATCACCAACCGAATCCCTCTTACCCATATTGCTTCTTATTTGGGAATTACTCTTGAAACCTTGAGCAGAATAAGAAATCTTAAAACCCAAATTTGATTTACATCAAATAATAACGCTTCCGTTTGCCAGACTTTTGTGAAAAAGACTAAAAAATGGAAGAAAAAAACAAACTACAAAAATCGATTTTTGGGAAGTGGTGGCAAGCCATAAGAATATGGTTTTACCCCATATGGCTACTCTATGAGCTTTCAATTCGCTTTTACGACTACGCGATAGCCGTTCAAAATCATTTTATCGAACAGCAGGATCATTCCTTTTTACACTTTGGAGAGATGGGCACTAATACTTTAGCTATGGTTTGTGGTGTCAGCACTTTTATCATTTGCACTGCCTTTTTAACGGTACCTTCTTCTTTTGTTCTTTATAAGTTCTTTAAAATCGAAAATTTAACCAACTCTCAATTCGAAGCTAAATTGAAAAAATATTTTTAAAGCAGATGAAAAAAATACTAATTATAAATGGTCATCCCGACGAAGAAAGTTTCAATTATGGACTTTCAGAAGCTTATAAGAAAGGTGCTGAAAATTCAAATGCTGAAATAAAAGAAATAAAAATCAGAGAATTGAACTTCAACCCAAACCTGCAGTTTGGATATAGAAAACGAACCGAATTAGAGCCGGACTTGCTAGACACTCAAGCCAAATTAAAATGGGCAGATCATTTGGTGTGGATATATCCTGTTTGGTGGAGCTCTGTGCCTGCAATAATGAAAGGCTTTTTAGACCGGGTGTTACTTCCAGGGTTTGCTTTCAACAAAAGAGAGAATTCATTATTTAGCGATAAGTGCTTTACAGGAAAAACTGCAAGAATAATTTGCACATTAGACCAACCGGCCTGGTATTACAGGTGGGTGTATGGAAACCCAAGCCATAATGCTATTAAAAAAGGAACATTGAATTTTATTGGAGTAAGAAAAGTTCGTATCACAACTATTGGTCCCATAAGGCTTTCTAAAGAAAAGTTTAGAGCAAAATGGTTGGGAAAAATCGAAAAATTGGGACAAATGAATAAGTAATGGCAGGAGAAATAGATCCGTCCGAATTTCTGGGGAGGTATAGAATCGGGCATATGTACCTGCTACTTACTTTGTGAAATGGCAATTGGCAAGAGCAGTTGGCAAACAGGTCTAAATCACAAAACATCTGCTCACTAGTGAAAATTTTTTCAACATATTCATTTAGCTGTATTAAGATCTTTCAGTTGCGACTTTCAGCTTTTATCCTGTTACTCCCCAGTTTTTATTCTTGACACGGAGAAATCATTACAAACTGATACAGAAATAACGATTTGTCAACAGTGAATCAAATTAGATTAATAGCGGTTTCGGTTCTTTATCGAAGCCGTTTTTCCATCCAAAACGCCTCTGGCGCAAGTGTTGCGCCTATAAAGTCAGTAATCGCATCAAGCCACGCAAGTGGAGATGGAGTGGTTACCTTGTCAAATCTTAACGTATTGACGAGAACTTATATCAGTTAACTTTTAACTCAATTGATAGCGTACTATTGATTGCTTTAAAGAAATCCGCGCAAAACATAAGCGCTTAACCTGTACATCTGGTCAATATATTTGCTGATGTATGCTGATATTAGCTCCCCATATATAAATCAAGTTGAGTGGTTTACTATGCCTTGTCGAGGATTGCCCCATCCTTTGGGTATAGTGTTTTTTAAAGACAGCAAATGCAGCGACATTTTTCCCGGCAGTTACTTACATTGCCGCTTTCTGTTGTAACCGTACATGGTGTATGTGGCGAAACATACCGTACTACCTCAGATACAATCTATCCGGAACCTACCCTTGTAGAGGGAGTTGGAGGCAAGTATGCTTTTCGAAAGCTGAGTAACTTCTTACCGGCATGCTTTTATAACAGGTCGCACCACTTCTCTAACCCATTGCAAACAATTCTTACTTAACCCATTTGAATACAGGATTCATTTATGAAAACCAACTTTTTATTAGTACTTGCCTGGCTTTGTGTTTTAAACGCTTGTAGTGATTCCGAGGAACCCCCAGCCCCCACCACACTGCAAAATCCCCTAATCATTTCGGTGGACCCGAAAGTAGCTACTGCAGGGAGCTCAATTGAGATAACCGGCTCCAATTTTAACAGCTACGCCTCTGAGCAAACGGTTGCCTTTGTGAAAGATGGAGATGCAACCGAGGTAACAACCACTAGCAGGACAGATTCACAATTGACGATACAAGTCCCAAATGCGTTGGCCAGTGGGCAGTATACCATCAAGCTGTCATGGGAGCAGGGATCCACTACATTTGACGGGTTTTCGGTAAAGGAACCTGAAGCCTTGCAGCTTACCATTTCAAGCATAAGCCCTTTGAGTGGCGAAGTGGGAAGTACTTTGACCATTGAAGGAACAAACTTTTCAGATAACGTGGCTGACAATAAAGTGTACTTTGTAAGCGAACAAACCAGCCATGAAGCAGAGCTGAAAAGCGCAGCATCTGCCAGCCTTGAGGTAGTGGTGCCCGATTTAAAGCCTGAATCATACAATATCAAGGTTGTGGTCAATGATAAATCCAATTTCGCTGATCAGTCCTTTGTAGTAAAAGAACCGAGTCCGGTGATTACTGAAATATCCCCCATGGAAACGGAGCTGGAAAGTATAGTGACTGTAATGGGCGAAAATTTCGGAACAGATCCTGACCTCATAACCATTGGTTTTACAAGCAACGGCTCTACCATCTACTCTCATGATTTTGAATTGAAAGATGGAGTGGTTAAAGTCAAGC
Source organism: Fulvivirga kasyanovii (assembly GCF_009711405.1). GTDB lineage: Bacteria > Bacteroidota > Bacteroidia > Cytophagales > Cyclobacteriaceae > Fulvivirga > Fulvivirga kasyanovii. The sequence goes on from NZ_SMLW01000470.1 coordinate 3,638, forward strand.
TTCCCCCTAACCTTTCCGCAGGAGTTTATAATGTACACCTTGAGGCAAACGGAGAAGAAGTTATTTCATCTCAGACGCTTACGGTAACAGAAATAGCCACTCCCCTGGTGAATGCAATTGCGCCAAATTCTGGCCGGATATTAGATAAATTTAAGATCATTGGAAGCAACTTCGGCACCGATATTTCAAAGATATCAGTAACCCTGCAAGGGGCTAATGCTAACCCTATAACCGTGACAGGGATAACTGATAAAATAATAGAATGTGAAATTCCTAATTATGCCCTGGATGCAGGCGATTACCTGATAGAAGTAACCAGAAAGGGTGTGCCTGCTACGTATTCGGTGGCTCATGATTTCACAATATTACCCCTTGAAGCAGAGGTTTCTGGCATGTCGCCCTCATCAGGCACTGCGGGTACTATGGTGACCATAGAAGGCAGCAACTTTAGCACGCGCGTAGAGGACATGGAAGTTCAAATAGCAGGTGGCTTATCAGCCAGAATAATATCTGTTAATAGAAATGAGATCAAAGCCGTACTCCCCTGTGACCTGGCAGCAGGTAGTATAGGCCTGACGCTTCGCCAGGTATCCACTAACGAAGAAATTGCCCTGGGCGACTTTAATGTAACAGAACCTACAGGTACTGTAGCTTATTGCATGTCACCCAACCCTGTAGCCAGAGGTGAACAAATGACTATCTATGGTAATAATTTAATATCTTCAGGAATTACAAACATAAATTTTGTCCCGGAAAACGCCGCCGTTGGCACTGTATTTTCAGTTCCGTCAAGTACCGACGGAGGAAAAACCCTTTCTTTTAAAGTTCCTAAAAGAGGACACATCGGAACCTATACCGTCATCATACAACTAAGCAGTGGAGACGTAAAGGTCAATGGTATTTTGGAAGTAAAATAAGTTTAAATCATAATGCAGGGTGACAAGTGTAAAATGGGTCACCCTGTTTCTTTATTCCCATTGATTAAGTAAAACAAGTAACACCAAACTTGCCACTGAAAATCAGTAAAACGCTTATTGTTATTATTATACGAGTTTGCCTACTGCTTTTGCCGACTGCTGATTAACAACGGTCTGTCAACAAAGAGGTGAACATTTAAGATATCCTCAGAAATTCCGTTTGATCCACAAAATGGAGCCGGTTTGTAAAATCCTGCAAATAAAAAAAGACAGCCATTTCTGACTGTCTTTTGTGGGCGCTGAGGGATTCGAACCCCCGACCCCCTCGGTGTAAACGAGGTGCTCTGAACCAGCTGAGCTAAGCGCCCTTTCTTTTAATTTCATTCGCTCTGTTGCGAATGGGAATGCAAATGTAATATAGATTTTTTTATGCGCAAACTTTTCGCACAAAAAAACTATAAAATTTATGTCATGGCATTCTGTTTGATGTTTAACGACTAAAAATGTAGCTTTCGGTAGCTTTTCAGCGATAAACACTTTGCCCATTGAGCATCAAGAGAATACTCAGGAAAACCTTTCTATACCTGCTTCTTGCAGCTTCTGTAGTTGTAATCAGCAGTGTGCTGGTCACTTTTCTCTATCGTGACCAGCTTATTGACCATTTTATCCGGGAGTTCAATAAAAATATCAACACGCCTGTTCATGTAGGTAAGATCAATGTTTCGTCGCTGAGTAATTTCCCGCAAATATCCCTTACCTTCCACGATGTAAATGTTGAGGAAAGCTACACGGACAGCTCATATCCACTTCTGGCAGCCGAAAAGATAGATTTCACTTTTAACCCCATAGCGGTATTCCGGGGCAACTATACCATAGAGGAAATCCACCTCACCAACGCGAAGTGCCACCTGAAAATGAACAAACAGGGGGAAATAAACTATGACATTTTCAAACAGCCGGATACCACACAGCACCAGGCAGTAAAACTGGATCTGTCGAAGGTCAGGCTGAAGGATGTGACTTTTACCTATACCAACGAGCTTAAAGATGTAATACTGGAGGTGTTTACAAAATCTACCTCTGCCAACCTTTCGGCGCTGGGCAGCACTTATGATGTAGAAACCTCCGGAGATGCTTTTCTCCACTATCTGATGGTGAACAAAAGTATGTGGGCTGAGAATAAGGACCTCTTTGTAAATTCAAAGCTCAACTACAATGACGATGAAAAATACCTTACTATAAACTCCTCTACTGTTAAAGTCAGCGGGTCGGACTTTGGTGTATTCGGCAGTTACATTTTTAAAGACAAACAGTTGGTAGACCTCGCTGTAGAGGGTAAGGACACAGATATCCAAACCCTGCTTTCTTTATTGCCGAAAGGGTCTTCTGAAAGGTTCAGTAAATACCGGAGCAAAGGCAATGTGTATTTTGACCTGGTGATGAAAGGAGAGATCAGCGACAAAAAATCCCCCGCACTGGAGGTAAACTTTGGGTTAGTCGACAGCAGGCTCTACCATCCAGATACTGACGCACAGATAACTCACGCTGACCTCAAAGGCACTTTTTATGCTGCTGAGATGGCAAAACTGAATACAGCAACACTCCAACTGGAAAATATCAGTGGTGAGCTGGAGGGCAATAGCTTCAAGTCCAATCTTTACCTTAAAAATTTTGATGAACCTTATGTAAAGTGCGATTTTTCAGGTCGAATAGACATTAATTCATTGTTTAAGTTTTACAAAGCTGAAAACATAAGGTCGGGCAAAGGCGTACTGGATGCCAACATCAACTTTGAAGGTCAGCTAAAAGACCTTAAAAAGAAGGAGACAGCGCAGAAAATCAAGACGTCAGGAGAAATCAACCTGGAGCACCTTTATCTGGCATTGAGGGACTTCCCTCTGCCTCTGGAAGACCTGCAAGGCAACCTGCTTTTCAATAACAATGACCTGGCTCTTAGCGATGTGTCGGGAAGCCTGGGCAACAGCGACTTCCTGCTCAACGGTTTTTTTAAAAATATCATTGCCTACCTTCTCTTCGACAATGAACCGGTAGGCATAGAGTCTGACCTTAAATCCGACTTTATAGACCTGGACCAATTGCTGCTGGCCAACAGTGGCGATAAGAAAGATGATTCTCAGTATTCTTTCAAAATATCTCCCCGCCTGGTGCTAAAGTTTGATTGTGATATCAAAAGCCTCAAGTTCAGAAGGTTTAAGCCTACAGCCATCAGAGGCGACCTCAAGGTGAAAAATCAGGTAGCCGTGTCTGATCAGATCACGCTCAATGCTATGGGGGGCTCCATCGCTTTGTCGGGCATGGTAGATGCCAGCAGAAACAAACTGGTAAGGGTTAATACCAGCTTTACACTGCACGACATCAATGTAGACAGTATTTTTTATGTCTTCGAAAATTTCAATCAGGACTTCCTCGAAGACAGGCATCTGAAAGGGAAGATCTTTGCCAGTGTAGATGCAGAGATGACTTTCAACGATAACCTTTCACTATATTCTGAAACCCTGACCAGCAACATCAGCACCACCATTAAAGGTGGAGAGTTAAATAATTTTGAACCCATGCAGAAGCTGGCCCGCTACCTGGATGAGGACAAGCTGGACCACCTCCAGTTTTCTGAGCTCAAAAATGATATCCATATTGAAAACCGTACGATTTACCTGCCTGAAATGGAGGTAAGCAGCAACATTACTGATATTAAAATAACCGGCACCCACACCTTCGACCAGAATATCAATTATAAAGTAGTGGCTCCGCTGAGAAGCCAGCGCAAGATCGATAAGGATGAAGCTTTTGGAGCTATCGAAGAGGATGATTCCGGCAGGACCATGCTATTTCTGAAAATAATAGGCACTACCTCTGACTACCGGGTGATGTATGATAAGGAAAGTGTAAAGAAAAAGGTGGTAAGCGACCTGAAAAAGGAGGTGAAGGAGCTCAAAGATGCTTTTAAAAACAAAGGTCGTGATGAGCAAAAGACCATTGAACTTGAAGAGGATGATTATTTTGACTGGGACAATTAACAAACCCTGAGTTAAACCTTCGCCGGCATTTTAAGCAGCCCTTAATAATTTGTATCTTCATTGGCAGGTATTCCGTACAATTCTTAGGTCAATTTAACCAACTAAAAAACTTTCCCAACTATGAAAAAGATACTGTTCCTTACGGGCGATTTCACCGAAGATTACGAAACCATGGTCCCTTTTCAAATGCTGGAAATGGTAGGCTACACCGTGCATACTGTTTGCCCTGATAAAAAGAAGGGTGATACCGTGAAAACGGCCATTCACGATTTTGAAGGTGACCAGACTTATACTGAAAAGCCGGGCCATAACTTTGCCCTCAACTACAGCTTCGACGATGTAAAAGCAGAACAATACGACGGCCTGGTGATTGCCGGAGGAAGGGCACCGGAATATCTTCGCCTCAATAAGAAGGTGATTGAGATTGTCAAACATTTCTTTGCAGAAAACAAGCCGGTTGCAGCTATTTGCCATGGCATCCAGATTCTGACTGCCGCTGGCGTGGTCAAAGGCAGAAAACTTACTGCCTATCCTGCCGTAGGTCCGGAAGTTACACTCGCCGGAGGTGAGTATCAGGACATTCCTGTCGACGGAGCCTATGTAGATGGCAACCTCGTCACCTCACCAGCCTGGCCTGCACACCCCAAGTTCATTGGTGAATTTTTGAAGGTTATGGGTGCAAAAATCCAGATCTGAGGTTTTTACCTTCCTGAACATATTTGGAGCCGGTATGTAAATGCCGGCTTTTTTCAATCATAAGGGTGAGCTTGTTTCTGACTGCTCCCCGGTGAGGATTACTAAATTAATTGTAAAGACATGGTTTATTTAACAACTCAACTGACGCAACGATTACTCCCGATGAAAATTTAGAATTTTCAAACAAATGGCAACGCAAACTCATACTCCATTTAGACTTTAAATGTGAACCCTTGCATTAGAGTGAGATTAAAGGTAATTAACAATGCGGGGTGACAGGCGTTTATGTTTAACTGTCAGTAAATCAGGGAACTTTTAGTAAAAAAAGAAATAATTATCTTTGACACGGGGCTTGATCGGCCCATTTTTTTGTCACGGAGTGATGAATGATTTTTCTCTATAGTTATAAAATAAGCATTGTCAGGGATTGCAACACTTTTTATATGAAGCCAGGATTTGAAAAGGTTAAAATTTTATGTAGTAGCTTGTTTTGCCTTTTAATCCTCCTTCCTTCATTTTCAAATTCACAATCAATTACCGGTGTAAAGCTTTATTATGAGTCTAATAAGCGATTAACCATAGATGAGGTAACCCATTTACAATTTGAAGCCATCGAATTGCCTTATGCAATCACTTCTAACGGGTCAGATGTATTTTGGATTAGTTTTAACATTGAGTGTTCGGATAAGGATGTTGACAAAGCTATTTTGGAATTTTTTGACTGGCCCTATGTAGACATTTTTTACCAGAAAGAAGACGTGTGGGTTAAAGAGCAGACAGGAAACCTCGTGCCTTTTAAAAACCGTAGTGTGCCGTTGGGTAACCGGTTGCTACTTACTGTACCACTTCAAAAACATACTTACTATGCTAAACTAAAAATTAACGGCAATGCCTTAAAGTTTCCGGGTGAAATAAGAATACAGGCGCATACTCCATATCATGTGCTTACAGAAGAAAACGCTAACAGGGATGTAGCCTTTTTTGTAAACGGAGCACTTTTTTGTATTCTTATCTTCCTCATTTTTTTATACTACAGGTCAAAGGACAAGAGTCTCCTTATATTTTTAGCCTATATCATATTATGGATGTATACAATAATTCATAATAGCGGGGTTATATTTTCATTGTTTTCCTCATTCAGTTCATTGCCAAAATACTTTGCCTATTTTGATCTATGGCTATCTTCTGCAATAACCATTTTAGCCATTCATGTAATGTATCAACTGGTACCCTTTAAAAAATACTTTATATGGGAAAAGAAACTATTTAATTTTCTGATTTGGACTCTTTGCATATTTCCTTTGCTCACAATTTTTGTGGGAAACCTGGTTGCTGTTACTCTCCCGCTTTACATCGTAGTGGTTATCGTTGTTGTTTGTTTCTTATATATCTCTATTTCGGCTTTATATAGAAAGATACCGCTGTCATTGTTGTTTTTCGTGGCCAATGTGCCATTTTATGGTGGGTGCATTTTTTTTCTCCTCTCAGGATCAGGTTTGATAAGTACCTATGGCAACTACCATAATGTATTCTTGCATCTGGGAGTACTTTTCCAGGCATCCTTTTTTGCAGTGATGTTTTCTTTTAGATACGACCGTCTAAGGTTTGCAAACGAAAAAAAGAGAGAGAAAATATTAAACCAAAACCAACAGCTTTCTGCGCTTTCCATGAATTTGGATAGAAAGAATAAGGTCTTTTCGAAAGTTCATGAACAGGCCAAATCTTCCGGGACTGGCCTGGAAGCAAAGCAGGTTCTTAAATTGATAGAAGATGACTTTGCTTTTGATAAGCGTTGGGATGACTTTAAGATGCATTTCGAAAAAGTAAACCAGGATTTTTTCAAAAAATTATTATCGAAGCACCCGGATCTATCCCTGAATGATAAAAAAATGTGTGCTTACCTCAAACTGAATCTTTCATCAAAGGAGATTGCACAGCTTTTACATATTTCTCCCGGAGCAGTTGAAAAGTCAAGATATAGGTTAAGGAAAAAACTGAACCTTAAAAAGCATGAGTTGCTTACGTCCTACATTCAAAATTTTTAATGGCCTGTTTTAGCCATTTAAAGCAGGGTTGTCCAGTCTTTGTCCAGGTCATTTTTAATTAAAGTCATCCTGTTTTCTATTGTTTTGTGGATCAATTAATGAGTTGAAGAAGACTCAAAGTTTAATTAATCCCTTTTTTGAATTATGAAATTTTCAAAACTATTTAGGCCATTACGCCTGGCTATTTTTTATGTATCAATCCTGGTAATATCCTCATGTGGCAGTGATGATAATGATGGTTCTCCTGATGAAGTAGCTATCAATATTACGGCGAAGGATGCAACTTTTACCATTTCAGAGGGGGCCAAATCAGGTCAGTCCATTGGGGTGGTTGAAGCAACGGCAACAAAAGGACAAGAAGAAGTCCCTGTGACGTTTGCTATCTCACAACAGTCTGTAGATAATGCTTTTTCAATTAATGAGACCTCAGGTGAACTCACAGTCGCCAACTCAGTGGCATTTGATTCTGATGTGAACCCAAAGCTGAGCGGTGCAATTGTTGTATCGGCAGACGGCGAGTCACTAGAGGTGAATTTAACGATCACAGTGCTTGAATCAATGGCGCTTATGGTGGCTGATTTGACAGCTACAATAGATGAAAATCCTGTGCAGGGTGATACTATAGCTACACCTACACTTGTTAAATCCGAAGAAGATGTAGTAACCTTTGAAATTATATCTCAGAGTGTAGAGGGGGCAATAGCTATAGATCCTTCTACCGGAGTGATTACGGTGGCAGACGGCTCTCTTTTCAATTTTGAGGAACGCCAGTCAATAGATGCCGTATTACAGGCTTCAGGGTTGGAAAATACAGCTACCTTTCGATTGGATTGCAGGATCAGCAACCTTCCGGATGAGTGGGTAAAGTATGGGGCGGCACTTCTGGGAGAGGCTGCCGGTGATGGCTTTGGAAGGTCATTAAGCACGTCTTATGATGAGAACATCTTAGTTGTCGGGGCTCCATACAATGATCAGAACGGAACAGATGCCGGACATGTACGGGTCTTTAGTAACAATCTTGAAACAGGATGGAGCAAAATAGGAGGAGATATTGATGGTAGAGGTGAAGAAGATAATTTTGGTTTTGCTGTAGATGTTAATTATAATGGATCGACTATTCTTATAGGTTCTCCAAATGAAGAAACCAGATTCGTTTCCGGGTATACTTTTACTGCGGGTAAAGCGTCAATCTATCGAAGAAACAATAATGAATGGAACTTCTTTGATTCTTATGATCCGTCCGGTCAAAGTGTAGGTACAAATTTTGGCTTTTCAGTAGCCATTAATGGTACTGGGGATGATTTCATAGCAGGATCTCCCAGTGATAGCCAGGTAATCCCACTTTGGATTTTTAGAGAGAATGATGGTATTCAATGGAAAGCACCTAATGAAGAGGTTCCGACACAGGGAAGTGGAGGTTATTCTGTTGATATAGATGATAGTGGGGTAAGGTTTGCTGAGGGTTCTATTACATTTTCCTCTATTGGTCGTGTGCGTGTGTTTACCTTTGGAAACTCAGGAAGTGATAACCCTCCTACACTGCCTTATACTCAAACTGGGCAGGACCTCATGGGTATTAATACAAATGACCGTTATGGAAGTGACATCAGCCTGTCAGATAATGGCCGGATGATCGCCATAGGTGCGGATCAGGTAGATGGCACCGGTACTAAACCAGGCTATGTGCAAGTGTTCAGGCTTGATGGATCCACCTGGATTCAAGTAGGACAAGACTTGGTAGGTGAGGCGGCTGGAGATGCATTTGGCTCTGCTCTACACCTTTCAGAAGACGGCAAAACGCTGGTAGTTGGTGCGTATGGCAATGATGGAAACGGGGAGAATGCAGGGCATGTGAGGGTCTTTAATCTAGTGGAAAACTTATGGATACAAAAAGGTTCCGATATTGATGGAGAAGCTGCCGGTGACAGGTTCGGTATTTCGGTAACTACAGGATATCTGGGTTTTACTATCATTGCGGGAGCAGATCGTAATGACGATGGAGGGACGGATGCCGGAAAGGTCTACTCATTTCGGTTTGAATCGGAGTAGTCCTTGGTTATAATTTTTCGAATGTAATGTAAATAGAAAAAAGGAATGAGGCCGTCTCAAAAGTCATTTTGGGACGGCCTCATTTAGTGGACCTCAAGGTCTCAATTTCGAACTTTTTGAGCGAGGATATCAAGGGTCACCTTGAAAATAGTTAAATGACTA
>NZ_SMLW01000021.1 GCF_009711405.1 Fulvivirga kasyanovii
TCTTTAAATGCTATCTTTGAAACATGGGAAAAGTATGCTATACGAGAGCACGCCATGTATTTCGTTACATTTACCGTGGTCAATGGATTGATTTGTTCATCAGGGGTGAGTATCGGGAAGTCATTACTGATAGCTTGAAGTACTGCCATACAAATAAGGGATTGCAAATTCATGCGTATTGTATTATGACCAGCCATGTACATTTGATTTTAAGTACAGAAGAAGATAACAAACTGTCAGATGTAATACGGGACTTCAAAAGCT
>NZ_SMLW01000439.1 GCF_009711405.1 Fulvivirga kasyanovii
TTAAAAGGAGCTTTAATTCAATATGTGAGGGATAATAAACTTGAAGAGTGGGTAGAATTTAAAGGTTTTGTTAAAACTGATGAACTGTTCCAATTCTACCAGGAGGCAGATGCTTTTATACTTCCCAGTTTATTTGAAGGTTGGGGGGCAGTATTGAATGAAGCCATGGGCTTTGGATTACCTATAATTACTTCAGAAGGCGTTATGGCCAATGAGGAACTAGTCCGTGATGGGATAAATGGATATATATTCAAGGATTCAGACCATCTTCTAAGTATTCTTAATAAAATGATTTCGATGTCTGGTGAGAAACGTGCAGAAATGGGTGAAAGTAGCATGAAAATAATAACTTTGTGGCACCCTGAGAAGTTATCGTCCTGTTTATACCAGTTTTTAGTTGACTTGAAGAAACAGCGTTTAATTAAAAGTGGGAGCTATGCTCCTATGGAAGTATTTTCTTTATAACGATAAAAAATGAACCCTCCAGTTCTTCTCTATAGAGTTGCAAATTTGTTTTATAGATATAAGCTAAAACCAGTATCCGGTATAATATCTTGGCTGAATAGGTTGTTTTTTTCTACATGGATACCCGGCTCTGCCAATATTGGCAGTAACTTTAAGCTGGGGTATTGGGGACTTGGAGTTGTTATCCACTCCAATGCGTGTATTGGAAATAATTGTACAATAGCGCAGAATGTGACTATAGGCAGAAATTTTAGAGACATAAAGGTTCCTGTAATTGGTGATAATGTTTATATAGGAGCTGGTACAGTCGTTTTCGGGGAAATATTTATTGGTGACAATGTAATAATTGGTGCCAATAGTGTGGTAAATACTGATATACCATCCGGTGTCATTGCTGTCGGAAATCCAGCGAAAATAATAAAGAAAAATAATATGCCATACTGGGAATATGACAAGGTTCAGTAGTTTTACGAATTGTTTAAAATCAACAGAACTCTATGAAGATTGATTTAATAGCTGGTGCAAGGCCAAATTTTATGAAAATTGCTCCAATTATAAAAGAGATTGAAAAACAACGCAAAAGGGGGGTAGGTATTGAATTTCGATTGATCCATACTGGTCAGCATTATGACAGAAATATGAGTGGAAGTTTTTTTGAACAACTTGGTTTGCCTATGCCACACGTGAACCTTGAGGCAGGAGGAGGAACCCAGGCTGAGTTGACTTCAAAAATAATGATTGGGTATGAAAAGCTTTTGCTCGAATCACCTGCAGATTTATGCCTTGTTGTAGGAGATGTTACATCTACAATGGCTTGTTCAATTGCTGCAAAAAAACTTCAAATTAAAGTAGCTCATGTTGAAGGAGGAATAAGGTCAGGGGACATGGGTATGCCTGAGGAAATTAATAGGATTGTTACAGATAGCATATCAGATATATTTTTTACAACTTCTGCTACTGCTAATTCTAATCTCTTGAAGCAGGGAGTTGCGGAGGATAAAATCTATTTTGTGGGTAATACAATGATTGATTCCTTAATTCAAAACAGGCGTAGGTTTATGAAACCGAAAGTTTGGGATGAGTTAAAACTTCGAGACAAGGAATACTTGGTAATGACACTTCACAGGCCGTCTAACGTAGATGAAGAGACAAAGCTTCGTGAACTAATGATGGCAATAATTAATGAAACAAGGGGATTACCATTAATATTTCCAGTACACCCCAGAACAAAAAAAGTATTGTCAAGCCTTTTAATAGAAGCTCCTACTTTGCACATGATTGATCCCTTAAGCTATCTGGAGTTTAACTATCTTGTTGAGCGAGCCAAGGCAGTAATTACGGATTCAGGTGGAATAACAGAAGAGACTACTTTAATGGGTGTTCCATGTATGACCTTACGGGAGTCGACAGAACGGCCTGAAACAGTTACAATTGGCACAAATGAATTACTTGGAATAAACCCTGATGCTATCGCACCTGCAATGTCCAGACTGTTCTCAGGGGAATGGAAGAAAGGCGGGATACCTGAAAAATGGGATGGTAATACTGCTAAAAGGATTGTGGAAGCTCTTCTTGAATACATATGATGACTAAGAATTTTAGTCTTTATTTTCAATTGATTCGTAATATGGGGCTAAGGTATGTCTTATATAGAATCAAGTTAATTTTACAGAAAAAAACAGGTTTTTTAAGAAAAAAATTTCCTGTAAATCCTACACAAAAATTCTTCATAACTCTAAATCAATGGAGGCAAATGGAGAAAAAATTTTATTGGAATAAGCGTCCTTCAAATCTCAAGAGTAGTACCAGTAAAGAGTTAGCTAAAGATAAGCAAAGGATTCTTCAAGGTACTTACACTTTCTTTTCAGGGAAAGAATTTCATTTAGGGAAAAAGTATGACTGGATCACTAATCCAGATTCAGGTTACACTTATGATATATCAATGCATTGGTCAGATATCCCGGACATATCCGAAGAAGCTGGGGATATTAAATATGTTTGGGAAAAGTCTCGTTTTGGGTATTTGCAGACTATAATTCGAAACGACTATCACCATAATGAAGATCATAGTGAGTGGATTTTTAGTGAAATGGACTCATGGATTGCTAGTAACCCAGTCAATTCTGGCCCAAACTATATATGTAGTCAGGAAATTAGTCTTCGTCTCATTAATTGGTCTTTTGCCTTAAATTTCTACTCGGAATCAAAAGCACTTAACGAAGATAGATGGCGAAATTACCAACATTTTATCTACTGGCAGCTTCACCATGTTTATCATCATATAAGTTTTTCCAGAATTGCAGTACGTAACAATCATGCCATAACTGAAACGGGTATACTAGCCATATCCAACATACTCTTTCCATTTATACCAGAAACTGTTAAATGGTCATCAAAAGGAAGGAAGTGGCTTGAACAGGAGGTAGATTATCAAGTATATGAAGATGGTACATTCCTACAGTTTAGCATGAACTACCATAGGGTTCTGGTGCAATTATTTACTGCTTTTATAGCATTGGCAGAGGTAAATGGTCAGCCATTCTCAAGGCTTCTGAAGGAAAAGGCATGGAGGTCGATAAAATTTTTGTATCGTTGCCAAGAATATGAAAGTGGAAGGTTGCCTAACTATGGTGCAAATGATGGTGCATTATTTTTTAAATGGACCTCCTGTAATTATAGGGATTTTCGTCCCCAACTCAATGCCCTTCATCTGCTGTTGACAAGACAGCCACTGTATAACCCTGGTGGTGAGTGGGATGAAGAGGTACTTTGGTGGGGTTTGAATGATATAACAATTGAAGAGACTTTTGAGCCTCTAAAACCTAAGGCAGGCATTTCAGTTTTTGAAAAGGGAGGTTATTTTGTTATTAGGGATGCAGATACAATAACGTTCATGCGATGTGGTTCTCATAAAGACAGACCATCACAGGCGGATAATCTTCATGTAGATATATGGAAGGGTAAGGAGAATGTTTTGAGGGATGCAGGATCTTATCTCTATAATACGAAAAATGAAACTATGAATTATTTCATGGGAACAGCCTCTCACAATACAGTAGTACTGAACAATTATGATCAGATGTTAAAAGGTGGCCGCTTCATCTGGTACTATTGGACTCAAGCGGTAGATTTTAGCTATGAGGAAGGGGAAGACCACTATATGATATCCGGAACTATAAAAGTTTTTCAACATGTATCAAAAAACATTAAACACTCTAGAAGAGTAATTAAGTTGAAGAATAGTAATTTTTGGAAAATAGAAGACAGATTAATAGGGGTGCCCTCTGGTATGGATGCGTATCAGTTATGGCATGGCAGTGTACCAGTGCTTGACAATATTCAAGCTTTTGAAGAAAAAGAAATCGGACCAATTGAAGGAAAAGACTGGTATTCTTCGCTATATGGAATTAAAGAAGAGGGACATATGATATCAATTCCCTTTAAAAAAAGCATAGTTACCCAACTGGAGATTTTATGAGGATACTTCTTATACATCAATTTTTTCTTGAAGATGATGATCCGGGAGGATCACGTTTTAACGAAATGTGTAAAGTTTGGACTGAAGAAGGACATCAGGTAGTTGTTTTAGGTGGAATGATGCACTACTCTGGGAAATATAAACGTCAAGAATATAAACGTAAATGGGTTAGTGTTAAGAGGCAAGGCCAAGTTAATGTGATTCGTTGTTATGTTTCCGAGTCATATAATAACAATTTCTTTGGCAGACTCTGGGGTTATTTTTCTTTTGTGTTATCTAGTATATGGGCAGGCCTGTTTAAGGCCAAGGGGCAATTTGATGTTATTTTAGTTACCTCCCCACCCCTTTTTGTAGGTATTACTGCTTATATATTGTCGATAGTGAAAAGAATTCCTTTTGTGTTTGAAGTACGAGACCTTTGGCCTGAGTCGGCAATTGATACAGGTGTTGTTTCAAATAAGTGGGTTATAAAATTTGCCTATTGGTTCGAATCTTTCATATACAAAAAGGCAAAACTTATCAATGTACTGACTCCTGCTTTTAAGGAAGTACTGGTTAAGCAAAAAGCTGTTCCTGCCAAGAAGGTACTTTTTATCCCAAATGCTGCTGATTTTTCACTATCTGATAAGGTCCTTAATGTATTTAACTCACGGCAATTCAAAGAGGAACTAGGGTATAAGGATCGCTTTATAATTACATATGTAGGAGCTCATGGTGTTGCAAATCATCTTGAGCAATTAATTGCGGTTGCTGAGAAGTTGACTGGTACAAACATACTTTTCCAGCTAATAGGGGATGGAATGCAAAAAGAAAACCTCAAAAAACAGGTTGAATCAAGAGGTTTAAGCAATGTCACTTTTGTTGATCCTGTGCCAAAAGAAGAAGTATTTAAATACATTTTGGCTTCTGATATGGGAACATCTGTGCTGAAAAAGGTGGAAACGTTTAAAACAATCTATTCAAATAAAACCTTTGACTATATGGCGTGTAAAAGACCTGTGCTCATGCTTATTGATGGGGTTTCACGGCAATTGATAGAAGATGCTAAATGTGGTTATTATGCAGAGCCCGAGAATACAGAAGAAATTGTAAGAGTAATAAGAGAAGCCATGGCAAATAAGCAGGCGCTAAAAATCATGGGAGATAATGGTTACAATTTTGCAATGAAGCATTTTGATAGAAGAAAACTGGCTCTTAAATACCTAAATGAGCTAAAGAGGGCCAAGTGAAATGTATAGAAAGTACTTTAAGGCATTATTTGATTTTTGTTTTGCACTTGCCGCATTTGTTATACTTATGCCTGTTTTCTTACTTGTTGCTCTTCTATTGTCTTTATTTCAGAGAGGGCAGGTGTTTTTTACACAGTACAGGCCTGGTAAAGGGGAGAAAATTTTTAAACTTATTAAGTTTAAAACTATGCGAGACGATTATGATAAGAATGGCCACCTTTTGCCAGATGAAAATAGGTTGACCACGATTGGTGCTTTAGTTAGAAAAACTTCATTGGATGAAATACCGCAATTGATTAACATTATAAAAGGAGATATGTCCTTTGTAGGCCCCAGACCGTTACTAATAGAATACCTGCCCTTGTATAGTAAGGAACAGCGAAAGAGGCATGAAGTGAAGCCAGGTTTATCCGGGTGGGCACAGGTCAATGGTAGAAATGCTATTTCATGGCAAAAAAAATTTGAATATGACGTTTGGTATGTGGAGAACATATCTTTTTTTTTAGATATTAAGATATTATTTCTAACCATTCTAAGAGTGGTTAAAGCGAAAGGTATTTCAGGGGAAGGTATGGTTACTATGGAAAAGTTTAAGGGAAATGAGTGAAAAGTGATGAAAGTTGAAAATGTTTATTTGATTGGGGCAGGAGGGCACGCTAAGGTTGTTACTGAAATATTAAACTTATCAGGTAAGAAAATATTCGGGGTGTTTGATGATAATCCAAAGTTGAGTGTATTTGCTGGCCTGCCCGTTTTAGGTAAAATTAAAGATTTTAGAGCAGGGCAGGGTAAAGCAATTATTGCCATTGGAGATAATAACTTGAGGAAAGCAATTGCAGATGACATGTGCGGCTTTTATGTTAGTGCTTTACATCCTCAATCTATTATTAGTAGTTCCGTAGAAATAAGTGATGGAACTGTTGTAATGGCGGCAGCAGTTATAAACCCGGATGTTATAATAGGTAAGCATTGTATTATTAATACAGGAGCAAGTGTTGATCACGACTGCCAAGTCGGCGACTATGTTCATATAGCACCTCGTGCTACTATATGTGGAGGTGTTCATATAGGGGAAGGGACTCTTATTGGAGCAGGAGCATCAATTGTACCAGGCGTTAAAGTAGGACGAAGGGCTGTTATTGGAGCTGGTTCGACTGTAATTTCTGATATTCCTGATTTCAGTGTAGCTGTAGGTAGCCCTGCTGTTGTAATTAAGAAAGTATTTGATTGATGACTAAGCTTGCGATCTTTGGGGCAGGTGGTCTGGGTAAAGAAGCTTTGACCATACTCTATGCTGTTAATGCAGAGAAGGAGAAATATGATTTCATTGGTTTCTTTGATGAGAACAAAACTGGAGAACATGTGATTGGGAACTTAGATACATTAAATAGTTGGAAAGATAATATAAAAGTGATAGTGGCGGTGGGTTCCCCAAGACAGAAGGAAGATATAATTTCTAGAATAAAAAATAGTCAGGTTGGCTTTGAAACTATTGTGCATCCGAGAGTTGTTATGGGGGATAAAAGCAAAATTACCATTGGTAAGGGATGTATTATTGGTGCTGGAGCTATTTTAACCACTGATGTTATATTAGGAGATCATATTCTTATTAACCTTAACGTTACAGTGGGTCATGACGTTGCCATTGGCAGTTATTCTTCAATTATGCCTGGGGTTAATATTGCGGGAGGAGTAGTGCTGGAAGAGGGGGTATTTGTTGGTGCCGGTGCTAATATTATCAATTCTGTAACGGCTAAGGCCGGTTCAACCATTGGAGCCGGAGCCGTTGTGGTAAAGGAAGTAGAAGCATCAACCACGGTTGTAGGTATTCCTGCCAGGAAAATATGAATATGAGCGTACTCAAAGAATTTAAGCCTACTATACTGTTTCTTGTAAAGTTTTTAACACTCTACCTGGTTTTAAACTTTTCTTACGTATTATTCATAGAGTACCATTCACCAGAACCTGATCCTTTTACACGGCTAGTTACACAAAATACTACATTCCTATTAAGTGTTATGGGGTTTGATATCTCTTATCGAGATCACCCAGAGCGTATGTCCATATCAATATATGAAAAAGATGAAGCTGTTATTAATGTATTTGAAGGGTGTAATGGGTTAAATGTGGGAATAATTTTTGCATCCTTTTTGTTAGCTTTTGGAACATTTGACAAGAAGTTATTCTGGTTTATTCCGTTGGGATTATTAATCATTCATATCTCAAACTTAGCAAGGATCATAATGCTTTTCTGTGTTGCTATGAGTTTTCCGAGTTACATGTATTTTGCCCATAAGTATTTATTCACAGCAATTATATATCTTGTTGTTTTTATATTATGGTATGTATGGGTAACTAAATTACAAGCACCATTTGCTTCCGAACATGCCTGAAATAAAGTTATTTAAGCGCCCTGTATTTATTTTAATAAGTCTGTTGGGGTTAATAGCCGTATATTTATTTCAGCGTAACCTTGCCGGTTTTGCCAGTAACTTAGGAAACTCAGCATTTACGACCATGGCCGTTGTGACAGTTGCAAGATTTGTGATTAATGATTTACTAATGATCCTTTTAATCTATGGTGTTTTTAAAAAGAAAAAATATGTAGTTTTTGCTTTTTATGTCCAGCTTGCAGGAATAGTTTTCATTTTAAGTCCTTACCTGATACTACGTTATTTAGAGGTATTCAATACTATATTACTTTCTTTTTTGCATAGGCTTGTTGTAAATCCCCTGTTAATGATAATGCTTATACCCCCATTTTATTACCAGAGATTAATTGAAATAAAGAACAAAAATAAACATGCATAAAAGAATTTATTTATCTCCACCACATATGGGTGGACAAGAAATTGATTTCGTTAACGAAGCTTTTAGTACCAACTGGATATCCCCGGTGGGGCCTAATATTTCTGCTTTTGAGAATGACCTTGCCGATTATGCAGGTGTACCATTTGTTGCAGCTTTAAGTTCCGGTACGGCAGCCATTCATTTGGCTTTAATCCTTTTAGGAGTAGAGCCGGGAGATGAAGTGCTATGTAGCTCATTTACGTTTGCTGGCTCCTGTAACCCTATTATGTATCAACAAGCTAAACCTATATTTATTGACTCCGAAGAAGAGTCTTGGAATATAGATCCGGTATTGTTAGAAAGGGCTATAGAGGATAGGTTGTGTAAGGGAAAAAAACCTAAAGCTTTAATACTTGTGCATTTGTATGGGACGCCTGCCAAGTTGGAAGAAATACTGGAAATCACATCTAAGTATAAAATTCCTATAATAGAAGATGCGGCTGAAGCATTGGGCAGTACTTATAAAGGAAGAAGGCTTGGGTCTTTTGGTGATTTTGGTGTATTCTCATTTAATGGAAATAAAATTATAACTACCTCAGGAGGAGGGGCTTTATTGTCTAGCAACAAATCACTGATTGACAGGGCAAAATTTCTGGCAACTCAGGCACGAGACAATGCACCTCATTATGAACACACTCAAATAGGGTATAATTATAGGTTAAGTAATATCTCTGCTGGTATTGGAAGGGGACAAATGTTGAATTTGCCGAAATTTATTACATTCAGAAGAAGGAATTATGACAGGTATAAAGAAGCTTTGAGTAACATAGTTGGAGTAATGTTCCCTGATGAACCTGAACACTGCTTCTCAAATAGATGGCTTACTACTATATTAATTGACCCTGAATTAACTGGTGGTATAGATCGGGAAGACGTAAGAATGGCTTTAGAAGCAAAAAATATAGAAACAAGACCGTTATGGAAACCTATGCATATGCAACCTGTATATAAAGAGGCTTTGGTTTATGCAAACGGAACAAGTGAACGATTGTTTGAATTGGGATTGTGCTTACCTAGTGGGTCTAATTTGAAGGATTCTGAGCAAAATGAAATTATACATGCTATTAAAGAGGTACTACGGGTTACTTCGTAGAATATAGATGTATAAACATCAAAATATTAAAATTTAATACTCACGTTAGTTTTAATCGTTATCTTTGTATATAAAGTGGTTGAGAAATGATTCTAAAAATATTAAATACGTTATTCCTTAGCATTCTGTTCACGGGAGTGCATGCGCAAACGGTTCTCGTTAATGAAAATTTTGGAACCACAGGCAGTATTCCAACTGGCTGGACCACTTCAGGTTCTGATTGGCAGATTGATAATGCCAACCCTTCATCAGGGTACACCGGGGCTTCGGGAAGCTACGGAATGGTGGCCACAGCAAACTCTGTGTTTGCAAATAGTAATTTGCAATATTCAAATAGTTTTTCA
Source organism: Fulvivirga kasyanovii (assembly GCF_009711405.1). Classification (GTDB taxonomy): domain Bacteria; phylum Bacteroidota; class Bacteroidia; order Cytophagales; family Cyclobacteriaceae; genus Fulvivirga; species Fulvivirga kasyanovii. The sequence continues at coordinate 9,460 of NZ_SMLW01000439.1, forward strand.
ACCATTGGTTATGATAATATAACGGTTCAATGGGGTGCCAAACTTAATGGCTTTGATGGCTCAATTTCCCTTGCTTATTCTGTAAATGGTGGGGCTTATAAGTCTGTTTCGTATACTAATGTTGCTGATAACAATACTTGGGCATTGATTCCTGCAGTCGTACTTCCTGCAGAAACTGCGGGTGTTGCTGATTTGAGCTTCCGGATTGTGGTATTTAGTTTCGGAGGTGGTGGTACATATAGTGTGGATGACTTTGTAGTCACTGGCACGCAGATTTCCGGAGGAATTTTTTACGACTTGAGTAGTATTGAAGGGGGAAACCCGAATGAGTTGGAAAATACAGCAAACTGGACTAGTAATGCTGACGGTACTGCTGGAACTACACCTTCCGATTTTACAAGTTCGGATAACCAGTTTATAATTAAAAACAACCCTTCCGCATCGATCTCCTCAGATTGGGTTTTAGGTGCGGGGGTATCACTTAATATTGGTAACGGGGTAGCTTCTACATCCTTTACTGTACCAGCATCTGCATCATTATCAGGTGGAGATGTCAGTGTTTTGAATAACGCAACTTTAAATATTCAAAATACATCCGTTCCCAATATAACAAGTACATCGGATGCCAGCACGGTAGAATATGGTGCATCAGGCACCCAAAATGTTATACCGCGAACATACGGTAATTTAACAATAAGTGGTACAGGTATAAAATCTTTGCAGGCTTCTGCTTCAACTTTTGTTAATGGTACCCTTACCGTGTCGTCTTCTTCTGATGAACTTCAGTTGGCAGATACTCAATCTGTAAATTTGGTGCTTCGTGGAGATTTATTGGGTAATGGCTTTATAAGAGGAGCAACTAGTGGAGTTTTGTACATTTCAGGAAGTGCCGGACCTCTTGGCACACTTAGATTTTCAGGAGTTGGTACCCCAAGCTTGGCACGTCTTATTATTGATAGATCAGGACTCACTGTCAATCTTGGATCAAATATTAT
>NZ_SMLW01000580.1:0-6482 GCF_009711405.1 Fulvivirga kasyanovii
TTTCTCATCAATGTATAATTTTTAGTTATTTAGCATGTTCAATAGTTGAAATCATTAACGACAAATTAAGCGAATAGTTTGATCATGAAAAAAAGCCTTTGTCTATTATTAATACCTGCATTTTTCATTCTATGCCTGTCATCGTGTGGTAATGAAAGTAACGAATGCGCCTACCAACCTGATATAAGCGACATAAAAATAAACATAGAAATAGAGCGGCTGGAAGATGATCTTCTAAGTGTGGAAAGCAAGACAGAGCTCAGGGAGTTTCTAAAGGACAATCCGGTCGTAACGGAGATCTTTCTTAAAAGAAACCAGTATCCGGATGACTCCATAATGATGGAAGCGCTATTTAAAAGATTTAAAAATCCGCATATAGACACTTTGAAAAGCGAAATAGACAGGGTATTTGGTGATTTGAGTGCACTGAAGGCGGATATCACAACGGCATTCACCAACTTAAAATATTATTACCCTGATTTTGAAACCCCAAAAATACAAACAGTTGCTACAGGGCTGGATCACGATCTTTTTGTTTCGGATTCCCTGATCATTATTGGCCTCGATTATTACCTTGGCGACAGTGCAAAATACAGACCTCTGGGCCTCTACAGCTATATGCTGGAAAGGTACAGGCCTCAATATATTACCCCATCCATCATGCTGCTCTATGGGATATCGCCGATGTTCAACAAAACGGATGTTTCTGACAAAACCATACTTGCAGACATGATAGGCTATGGCAAGTCTTTCTATTTTGCGAAACACATGATGCCTTGCACGCCAGACAGTGTGCTGATTTGGTATTCCAATGAAGAAATCGAAGGAGCAAGGGAAAACCAGGATATCATCTGGGCGCATTTTCTTGAAAACCAACTGCTTTACGAAACCAATCACATGGTCAAAAAGAAGTATATAGACGAGCGACCCAAAACCTTTGAAATTGGGGAGAAGGCCCCTGGACGGATCGCAACCTGGCTGGGATGGCAGATCGTGAGGCAATATATGGAAGAAAATGAAGACATAACGCTGCAGGGACTAATGCAGGAGCCTAACGCCAGAAAAATCTTTGACGATTCCGCCTACCGGCCTGAGCGGAGATAAAGTTTTACATTTCTTTGAAGGGATCCTGGCCTTTATTAAGTTCGGCAGTACTCATGGCCAGCTCCACGCCTGATATTTCCACATTTACCACACCATGGTGAAATGAGGAAATACGGGCTCCGGTCGGATAAGTTTGCCAACCATCCCAGCTAAACCTCATACCTCCAAGTGGTATTATTTTTACCCAAAGTTTCCAGGCTATAGGCAGCCCCTCCTCGTTGAGAAACCACAAGTAACTGTCTCCGGGCGTAACTCCTCCGGAAGTATATTGTACAAGCAGTGCATCGCCATGCTCTGTTTTTACCAGACTCCTTTTAGTGCCGGGGTCTTTGACTTTAAAAGGAGCAGCCAGCCAGAACGAGTCATTGGCAAAGTATTCCCATGCCTTTTGCAATGCATTTTCCGCTTCTTTTCCGGATAACAGCGTTTCCTTCTCATACGCTTTTCCTGATTGATCTGTGGTATTTAACAATACGCGCATATTGTCCCATTTCACCTGAACAAGGTCTCTGCTTTTATCCCATATAAAATCATGGCCTCTATAAAACGACCATTTGACAGCTACTGTACTATCCCAGGCCTCATAGTTAACTGCCGTCAGCATTTTATCAGCTAATTGCTCAGCCTCAGGGCCTTCATTGCCCTCTGGTAGTGGCTCATCATACCATTTGTAAAGTATAAAAGCCCCTATGGCAAGAACGGATAACAGAATAATTGATTTTTTAAGCATACAATTGAAGTTGCCTTACAAGATGGCAATTATTTAGATAAATTAGAAAATCTGCTTTCCGGATTATCAAGTCTCTCGTCAATAACAAAAACTTCGGGAGAAGAAGGAGAGATCATGAAGTAAAGTTTTCCGGAGACAGAAATGGGCTGCCGGCAGGCGACCGGCAGCTAATAATTTTCTTAGATCCTGGCCTGATAAGTATAAAGTTGATGGTATCTGCCCTCTTTGGCAATCAATTCATCGTGCTTACCCTGCTCTACAATCTCACCTTTTTCAATAACAAGTATTTGGTCCGCCTGCCTTATGGTGCTCAGCCGGTGGGCAATCACAAAGGTAGTGCGACCCTGCATCAGATCTTTTAAACTTTCCTGTATGTAAGCCTCACTTTCCATATCAAGGTTTGATGTGGCTTCGTCAAGTATCAGTACCCTTGGGTCTGCCAATATAGCCCGTGCAATGGCGATGCGCTGTTGCTGGCCGCCGGAGAGCTTTACACCTCGTTCACCGATAAGGGTATCCAATCCATGCTCAAATCTATCCGTAAATTCATCAACGTGAGCGGCCTTTACGGCATTTAACAATTGATCTTTGGTTGCATTCGGGCGGGGAAACAGAATATTGTCACGAATGGAGCCCTCAAATAAAAAATCGTTTTGCAAAACCACTCCCAACTGGCTTCTGAAACTCTCCAATTTAACCTTACTTAAATCAACACCATCTACGGTAACCTTACCTGCCAAAGGTGTTAGGAAGGATGCTGCCAATCCGGCAATAGTTGTTTTACCAGAGCCTGATGTACCTACAAGGGCAGTCACAGAACCAGGCGGGGCTTTAAAGTTTATATTGCTGATCACCTCCTTGCCCTCTTCATAGGCAAAAGACACGTTGTTAAAAACAATCTCTCCTTTTATATGGTCAACCCGCTCCGTACGAGAAACTTGATCATCTTCAAGTGGGGTGTTCAGAATCTCTTCAGTTCGATCAAGCCCAGCAAAAGCTTCGGTAAGCTGGCTTCCGATATTGCTCATCTGTACAATAGGGGCGATCATAAAACCGAGATATAATGTAAAAGCCAGAAAATCCCCAAACGAAAGATCATTATTCATGATCATATATCCGCCAATACCCATAATACCGGTAGAAGCAAGACCCAGTAGAAAAGTAGCCGAACTGGTTACAAGACTGGTAGAGGTAAGGCTTTTTTTGACATTCAGAAAAAGTTTGTTAACACCGGCTTCAAAGGTTTTTATCTCCTGCTCCTCAGCATTAAACCCTTTGATTACGCGAACACCGCCAAGTGTTTCGGTTAATCGCCCTGTTACTTCTGCATTAATTACTCCACGTTCTCTGAAGATCGGCCTGATGTAGCCAAAAGCTTTCAAAGAAATAACCCCGAATATAGCTACGGGTACCAGCACATACAGCGTCATCATCGGGCTGATACTGATTAGCAAAACAAGGCATATCACAGAAGTAAGGATACCACCAAACAGTTGGGCAAGACCTGTCCCCACAATATTTCTTACACCTTCTACATCGGTCATTATACGAGATACCAACTCTCCTGTCTTGGTATTGTCAAAAAATCGAATAGGTAGTTTTATAATATGCCGCTGAACCTTGGCTCTGAGCTTTGCAATCAGGTTTTGTGCCTCTACACTCAATATTTGGGTCAATGCAAAGGAGGTAACAGCCTGTATGAGTACCGCTCCGGCAACAGCTAAAAGGAGCATTTTCAACATTTGCATATCATTATTGGGAATAACCTTATCCATAAGGTATTTACTGGCCCCCGGCAAAATAAGCCCGGCCAGTCTGCTGATTACAATCAGGACCAGGCCGATAAGTACATGCTTTCTTCGTGGCCACACGATAGTTTTAAAAACGTGGGCTATGGTAACTTTCGATTTGCTCATGAATATGGTTAGGTGGTTAGTTTGACTTTTCTACTAACGTAATTAGAGGAATTTGTTTGTCAGTTAGCGAGATATTTTAAAGCCTGGCTGTCATTTTATGCAATCAAACCAGGGTTATTATAATGTGGGTTGATTTCTAAAACAGAAAAATTTACCGGCTACCAGATTGGGTTAAGGCAGCCGATAACCTTTTAAAATGAAGAGAGACACTACATATTTTTTAGTGCCATATATATCAATAGCACAACCACACCTATCCCTATCAACAGGAGCCCTTCCCCATTCAATATTTCATTAAGCCTTTTCATTATGTTGTTTAGTTGGGGTCAATAGTTTTCTTACACTTAAAAGCTCACATCATCTGCACTAGGTCCGTAGCTCCCCGGAATAGGGATGTCCAATAATCTCAGGTATACACCCAATTGCGCCCTGTGGTGCACTATCTGGCAGTACACCATTCTTAAAACCTCCGCCTTGGTTTCTGAGGAATATACCTGGTTTCCTTCCCGTAAGGTCCAGTTTTCAGTAAGCTGTTGTTCTTGTGCCTGCTCCAGGTGATTTTTACCCTCATTGAGTTTTTGCTCAAAGAAAGTCATAAGTTCTGCCGTATTATTAACAGGAGGTGCTTTATATGGCACTTCTGCCAAATCCAGTTCATCCGTAGTAAGCGTAGTGGTGATCCACCCCGGAAGCTCGGCAATATGGGCCACCAGCTTTTGCACAGTCATGCTTTTGGGATGGGGCTGCCATTGAAATTTTTCATCCGGCACTCTTTCAAACATTTTGCGGGTGGTTTGAGCTTCTTTCTCCAACTCTGATAAAAACATCTTAATCGTTGTCATAGGTTTTTCTATTTTGTTTTACACAAAGAAAAACCCGTGAGGTGACAGCCCTATGTCAGTAATAATTTTGACAGGAAATATTTTTTAAAATTGTTGAGCTTTGTGCCGTAAGTCAGATAGAACATCAAGGCCAGATTTCTGAATATGTAGAGGCGGGAATTTAAATAGAGATAACAGGTCTATTCAGGAATTAATTTACCGTATTTCTGTTATCTTGTAATAGCACATGGAAAATTCAAAATCAAGAAAATATATATTCGTTTGCGCTGCCAAGGACTGCAAAAAGAACGGAAGCAAGAAACTTGAAAAACAACTAACAGGGAAGATTAAGGGCAGTAGCTTGAAGTCATCTGTGGAAGTAATAAAAACAAAGTGTATGGGCCATTGCAAGAAAGGCCCAAACGTGATTGTCAATAACTGCCTTTATCATAAGGTAAAAGAAAACGACCTTGACGGACTGCTTGCCAATAACAAGTTAACCGACACTGTCAGCAGTACATGAAACATGAAGATACTACATCTCTCCTCCGCCGGATTCAAGGCCGGTCTCTGTTCCATTGTTTTCCAACTTGGCAATTTCCTGATCGATGGTCCATAATCCGATGCCTTCTTCACCAATGATGTCAAAGAGCTCTACGGCACGACGAGCAAGGGTTTCTTCTTCACGCTGCTCCGTCACGTACCACTGAAGGAAATTAAATGTTGTAAAATCTTTAGAGTTAAAGCAGTGTTCAACCAGCTCGTTGATGGATTTGGTCACTGCTATTTCATGAGCCAATATATCTTCAAAAACCTCTCTCAGCGAACCAAACTCATGTTTGATATTGGTAATCTCAGGCTGCAGCGCATGCCCGCCGGCATTGTTGATATAGGCAAATAGCTTCAGCATGTGCTGTCTTTCTTCCTCGGAGTGATTGTATAAAAACTGAGCCGACTTAATGTATCCACGTGTATCACACCAGGATGCCATAGACAAATAGCTGGCCGAAGAAAGCCCCTCCATCAAAATCTGCTTGTTCAGCTTTTTCTCGGTTTCTTCACTTAAAGACCTCTTTGAAGTAATAAATTGTTTAGCCATAGTTCAATTATGTTTCTCTACTAAATATAGTTATAAATCTATAGTTAATAATACTGTAAATCCTCAAGTTTGTTTGTTTAGAGGTTAATTTATAATCATTTCAATTAGCGACTACACTAAGCTTGAACTAACTTTTCAGGCTTTTACCATTGATCGTGCCTTTTGGTTTGTTTAAAGAAAAAAATTGTCATAACTCTACCACCCAACTATAAATTTGACTTTGTTTTATCAACCTTAATTATGAAAAAGCTAATCATACGCGTCAGCTATATGTTGCTGATCTCCATAACTCTATTCTCCTGCGATGAAGATGTAGAAACCCCACCGCTGGCAGTAGAAAGTCAAATTATAGATTTGGTTAACGAATACCGCAAATCCATTGGCAAGCCTGAGCTGGAGATGCTCAGTTATATCTCATACGAGTGTCGTGTACACAGTAAAAACATGGCGCAGGGAGCAGTTTCTTTTGGGCATGATGGCTTTGGGGAGCGTGTAGAGCGGATTAAGAGCAATATTGGCGGTGGCGGAGCCAGTGGTGAAAATGTGGCTTATGGCTACAATTCAGCCAAGCAGGTGATGGAAGGCTGGCTCAACAGCTCCGGTCACAGGGCAAATATTGAAGGTAACTTCTCACACATAGGTATTGGGGCATACCAACATAACAACGGCCCAGTCTACTACACGCAAATTTTTATAAAGAAGTAATAAACATGTATCTGGTTAAAAAAATCGGTTTAACGGGAATAATATGCCTGAGTCTGTTTGTTCATCCACTAGCAGCACAAAATGCAGAATTAGGTGCTGGTTTAGGT
>NZ_SMLW01000580.1:6764-22889 GCF_009711405.1 Fulvivirga kasyanovii
TAAAAATCGGCCCGGAAATCCTCTTCTCATTCAAAAATAATGGATCCGATGAGTTTATGGATTACGCCCTTAGTAGAAAGGAATACAGCATTCAGGCCAAATACGAGTTAAACACACTTGATCTGGCTAACCACACCACATTTTATCCCATTATTGGCCTAAGCCTGATCAACCTGAAATTTAGTGGAGAGTCAAATTTTTCTGACAATCCCCTTTTTGAAGTGGATGATGAACGCGACTTGTTTATAGGGGCTTATGGCGGATTAGGCGGTGTATATGAACTTTCAAAGACACTAATGCTTTTTGGGGAGATCCGCTATCATATCAGCAAAGAGCCGCAAACTCTTATTGCCGTGGGAATTATTTACCCGCTAAACCTCCCTTTCTAGGGAAAGGCTTCTGTTTCCCCAACTGCATAAAAATCAAGGCCGGGAATGCCTCCACTCCGACTGTTGGCATCTAATGGAAGAGTGAGCATTCCGGCGATGTATTCTTAAATATCTAATAGGATACTCAAGGTTTTGGCAATACACTCAAAAGACGGCCCTGACTTGTTTTTTAGTAATTATATGGTATCAGAAACCAGGATTGATGCTGCCACAGCCATCCCAATAGGGCATAGTATGCCAGCCCTTGCATATGGCCTCCACCTTAGTGTCAAGACAGCACGTTGTGTTATTAGTAAGTGGTGGTAAAGTACCTCCACAGGCAATCACTCCGGTACAACCTACTACCAGTGTGCCCCCACCTTTTACAGTATGCTCTTCGCCATTCTCCATCGAGGTAACGAAGCTTTTTACTTTCAGATCGTTTAGGTTAAACTTCTTTTTCATGGTTCATTTACTTAATTGATCCCTACTCTTATTAGCTTTTCAGGTTCCGCTTATGCGTTAGTGGATGCAAAATCAAAGAGGTTACTATCAGAGGTGAAATTTTTTTAATATTCGGCGAACTATTATTAGCTACGGGTGATTACATTTGCGTCGTTTTTTTAGGCAGTTAATGTCGATCTATCGTAAAGTTCAGGCTATCGAACGGGTGTTCGCGAGCCTGGAGAGGGAAGTGGCTACCTTTCAGGATGCCACAGGAATGAAATGTCTGAGTGGATGTGGTTTATGTTGTAAAAAACCTGATATAGCCGCAACTCCGCTAGAATTCCTTCCATTGGCCTACCAGTTGTACAAAGACGGTCAGGCTTATAAATGGTTTGAAGAGTTACGCTCTGAACCGGAAGTCTCTATTTGTAAAGCTTTCCGCCCGTTTGTGAGTGAAGGTGACAGGGGCTTTTGCGGGCAGTATAAAGACCGGGGACTCATCTGTAGGCTTTTTGGCTTTTCTGCCATGCTTGATAAACAGGGTATCCCTCAACTGGTTACCTGCAAAACCATTAAAACAGAACTTCCCGAAGCACATTCAGTAGCAGTGAAGCATATTGCCGAAAAGCAACCTGTACCTGTTATGCGCAACTTTTATTTTCAGCTTCGTGCAATTGATGCAGAACTGGGCCAGACCTTAATGCCTATCAATAAAGCTATAGAAGAAGCCATAAAAGCGATATTAAGCTATTATTCTTACAGACAACGCAGGGGAGCATAGCTATTATTGTTCAATAGATTCGGCTATAAAAGAAGTTAGATTTTCCCCTTCCGAATCGTACCTAATTCTTATAGGATTACAGCACACTTCACAATCTTCAATATAGTCCTGATGAGGAACAGAGATATCGAGTAGCATCGAAATCTGTTCCCCACAATAGGGACATGTAAAATAATACTCCAAAGTAAGCATCTTAAAAGGTAACAACTCCAATACCCATAAAGTTGTCGGCACCACTCCATATGAAGTAACATCACTGAGCGCCTCAGATGGGGTGGCAAAGTAGCTGTTGTAAATATAATTTTTTCATTAGCTTAGTTGCTTCAACTTTAAAACACCCTATAAAAATGCGAGCGCTATTCTTCCTGGTTTTCCTTGTAATTTCTGGTGGCTTCTCTTTCGCCCAGACCCACAACGTTTATGAGATCTCTTTTGATAATGCAGTTCATCATGAAGCTACCATAAAAGCCAGGTTTAGCGGATTGGAAAATAAAGTGCTTGAGCTGCGAATGAGTCGTACCTCTCCGGGAAGGTATGCTCTCCATGAGTTTGCCAAAAACGTGTATAACGTAAAAGCCACTGACAGCAAAGGAAAAACCCTGCTCGTAACCAGGCCAAATCCGTATCAATGGAATGTTTCCGGGCATGACGGCACTGTAGTAGTCACTTACACCCTTTACGGAAACAGGGGAGATGGTACTTATACACAAATAGATGAAACCCATGCCCACCTCAATATTCCGGCTACTTTTATGTATGCACCACGCCTGGCGTTAAGACCCATAAAAGTAACTTTCAACGTACGCGAAGACCTGAACTGGAAAGTGGCAACGCAACTTAAGCATCTTGAAAAAAATACTTACTATGCTCCTGATTTGCATTATTTCATGGATAGCCCAACAGAAATAAGCAATTACTCCCTACGCGAATTTACAGAAACATCAAACGGCAAAACGTATACCATTCGGTTTGTCTTACATCATAAAGGGAGTGATGCGGATCTTGATACTTATGTGGGCAAGGTAAAAAAGATCGTGGAGCAGGAAAAAGCTGTATTTGGAGAGCTTCCTGATTTTGATTTTGGCACCTATACTTTTCTGGCGTGCTATCTTGCCAATGTTTCCGGTGACGGCATGGAGCATAGAAACTCAACCATTTTAACTGATGTGGAAGGACTGGCAGAAGGAGGAATGGAAAACAACATCGGTACAGTATCGCATGAGTATTTCCATGCCTGGAATGTGGAGCGGATAAGGCCTCTGCCTCTTGAACCTTTCGATTATACAGCAGCCAATATGTCTGGCGAGCTTTGGTTTGCAGAAGGTTTTACCAGCTACTATACCAACCTGATCCTATGCAGGGCCGGCATCATTACTCCCGAGGCTTATGTGGAGGGCTTGTCCGGCACACTGAATTATGTCTGGAATTCTCCCGCTCTAAAATATTTTAATCCTATTGAAATGAGCTATCAGGCGCCGTTTGTAGATGCTGCCCGCTCAGTTGATCCTGTTAACTGGACAAACACCTTTGTTTCCTATTATTCGTATGGCAGTGTACTTGGCCTGGCACTCGATCTCTCTTTGAGAAACCATAAAAAGGATTTAACGCTCGATGGTTATATGCAATTGGTCTGGAAGAAGTATGGAAAGACCGAAATACCCTATACGGTAAAAGACCTTGAAAATACATTGGCCGAATATGCCGGAGAAGACTTTGCCACGAACTTTTTCACCAACTACATATATCAAAGCAATATGCCTGAATACCAGTCACTTTTGAGCACTGTAGGTGTGAACTTTGAAAAAGCCAAACCAGATACACCTTACCTTGGGGCATATGTAAGGTCGGCGGAAGGAAAAACCATGGTAGTAAGCAACCCACATCAGGGAAGTCCGCTATATAAAGCCGGTATTGAAAACGGTGACCAAATAGTATCGATTGGCGACTACATCATGTCGGATACTACTAATATTTCGGATGTACTCGGAGAACTTGAGGTAAATAACACTGTAACTGTAGTTTACGAAAGAAATGATGAGAAGAAGGAGACAATTATGGAACTGGAGAGCGACCCTGCTTATAAAACAACCCTTCTGGAGTTACAGGACAAGAAGCTTAGCAAAGCGCAGAAAGAAAGCCGAGAGCGCTGGCTTGGGAAAAAATAAGGGCCAAGCCAAATTTTTAGCTTTGCTGGTTTTATCGTTAAATACTGTTAATCAGTAATTTCAACAACTCATTTAAAACAATTAGAAATTACGCACGTTTTTATACCAACAATCACTACAATTGGATGATCAGGTATTCAGGGAACTGGATACCTGATTTTCATTTTAGGATCAAACTGAAAAACCTGTGGAACAATTTGGGGATCAAGTGTAAAACCTGTGGAATGAGTGAATCCGGAAAAGTAAGCCCATCAAGGTAAAGTTATCAAGTGAAACAAGATAAAACTGCGCCTACTGCTGTTTCATCCTATTTTGCCAACTGCTATTAACTGCCGATCAAACAAAGAGGTGAAAAGTTCATATCTCTACAGAAATTCTGTTTGAGCCCTATTTTACAGCCTCATAAATGAGTCTCATACCGTCCAGGGTAAGGTTAGGCTCCACGGCATCGAACTGATCGTGCAAAGGCTCCAGTACTTTTGATAAGCCCCCTGTAGCCACAACTTTTAACTCGGTGGATAACTCCTTCTCTATACGCTCAATCATTTTCTCAACCAAGCCTACATAGCCCCAAAGTATGCCGGACTGTATTGCTGTTGTAGTGTCTGTACCAATTACGGAATCCGGTAGTTTCAGCGGGATCTCCTGTAGTTTAACGGCATTACCGGCCAGGGCTTTCATGGCCGTTTTCAGGCCGGGAGCAATGTTAACTCCTTTTATTTTTTTATTAGCAATAATGATAAAGGTCAGGGCCGTGCCAAAATCCACTACCATGCAGTCACCATTGAACTTGTGGTAAGCCGCTGTAGCATCTGCAACCAGGTCAGTACCTATTTGTTCTGGCCGAAGGATCTCCAATGGCAGATGTGGATAACTTTGCGGGCCAATGATGTAAGGAGTGACACCAAACTTTTGCTGCAACTGCTTGGTAAGGATAGGGGTGAAGAACGGCACCACGCTGCTGATAACAATGTCCTTTATCTCGCCGGGTTCCTTTACGTGCTTGTTTAAGGAATGATAGAGTTTGCCCTGGGCCTCATCCTTAGTATCAATTCTCCATACTTCTTGCCATTGCCCTTCACTATAAAGGCCAAAAACAACATTTGTGTTTCCTATATCTGCTGCTAATAACATATCAACTATTAATATCGTGGATCAAACGGGCATATCCAAGAGAATTCTCTTCATCAAAGAATATTGGGCTGTTTTTACTTTCAAAAATTTTCCTTGTAGTCTTCTCAAGGTTCATTTCTGCAGACGGCCCGAATGCCTCAAAAGCCAGTGACCAGTAGGTTTTATCTATAATCTCTATTTTTGACAGTTCCACCTCACAGCCTTCCTCTGTTCGCTCGTCCATTTCGATACGATCAGGAAAGCCGCCACCCAGAGTGTACCTCAACATCAGCCTTTCCTTCTTAGCCGGGATCCAAACATCAGGCCTCGCCACCAAGGCGCTCCATTCTTCATTGCTCACTACCGGAAAACTCCATTTCTCATATTGGGACACCTTACCTACGGCATTGGCGTAATATTGAACGCCCATCTCAGCTACCAGGCATTTGATCTGGATTTGCCCTTCCCGGAGTTTGATCCCCATGCGCGCATTGTCGGTATTTTTTAAATAATAATCAGTTCTCGGAGGCTGCCTTAAAGGCTCAAAAAGGTTAAACCAATCAGACACTGCTTCGGGAAGGGATTCATTAAAAAACCAACGCACTTCTGTAGATGAAAACATGAAATATTAACAGTTAAATGTTATGTAGTTTAAGGAAATAAGGACTCTCGTTACGACTCAATGTCCTTTCTGTAAAGTTCCTCTATCTTTTTGAGGTCTTCGTCGGGAAGATCAGGATTTTGCAGCAGGCGAAAAGCATCTGCAGGGGTTCTGATGTTATACTTTTCGATTACACTCTCCCGCTTATCCTTTTTTCGCTTCGCCCTGATCATAAAAAACATCACTACCTGAAAGATCAGGACCAATAATACAAACAGCAGCAACCAGTTCACATCAAAGTTTTTTAAAAGTTTAAAATTATATGACAATTTTGACTTATGCGAGATAAGATCAAAGCTTACGAAGAGCAGGCCAAAGCCATAGAGCCTGATGCCCGTCAACGCCGTACGCTGCGTGATGCCATAGTCAATTATACAGAGCAATTTCTGGAAAATATTCATGATCTGGAAAAAATTCCTGCTTTTCGGGTAAATGATACAGGAATAGACCTGACGAAACAACCTATAGCAGATGAACCCATCGATCTGGAAAAAGCCATAGGCCTTGTAGCCAAAAATGTAGATAACGAAGGTTTAAATCCTGCATCAGGCGGACACTTTGGGTATATCCCCGGTGGTGGAATCTACAGCTCCTCTTTAGGGGACTATTGGGCAGATATTACGAACCGATATGCAGGGGTATTCTTTGCCAACTCTGGCGCAGTACGGATGGAAAACCACCTGATCAACTGGATGAAGGAGTTTATAGGTTATCCACAATCTGCATTGGGTAACTTAGCCTCCGGAGGCAGCATTGCTAACTTAACGGCTATAGTGGCAGCCAGGGATGCAGCCGGTATCCGTGCAGAGAATATCTCCAAACAAGTTATTTATTTATCAAAACAGGCTCACCATTGCATCAATAAGGCAATAAACATAGCCGGACTAAGGGAGTGCCAGGTACGGCATATTTCCCTTGATGACAGGTTCCGTATGGACATGGAGGCCCTGAAAATAGCCATAGAAGCAGACCTTGCGGCAGGCTTAAACCCCTGGCTGCTGGTTGGCTCAGCAGGAACAACCGATACCGGCGCAGTCGACCCGCTCGATATCATGGCAGACATAGCTCGGCAGCACGGCCTCTGGTTACATGTGGATGCAGCTTATGGCGGATTCTTCATGCTGACTGAGTATGGTAAAAAGCAATTTCGCGGAATAGAAAAGTCAGATTCAGTGGTAATGGATCCTCACAAAGGCCTTTTTCTTCCCTATGGCATAGGTGTAGTGATCGTGAGGGATGGCAGTGCGCTTAGAAACAGCTTTGCCTATGAAGCCAGCTATATGCAGGATACCGTCAATTTAGCCGATGAAGTGTCTCCGGCAGATGTATCACCTGAGCTTACGAAGCCCTTCCGGGGACTACGCATGTGGCTGCCACTGATGATCCATGGGCTGAAGCCTTTCCGTGCAGCGCTTGATGAGAAGCTACTGCTAACGCGATACCTCTATCAGCAGCTACGACAAATACCCCGGATAGTCTTGGGACCGGAACCTGAGCTAACAGTGATCACTTTCCGTTTTGTACCGGATGATGGAGATGCCTGTCAATTTAATCGGGAAGTAGCAGGAAAAATTCATGAAGATGGCCGTGTTTTTCTATCAACAACTACCATTGATGGTATCTATACGCTAAGATTTGCCATTCTGGCTTTCAGGGCCCACCTTGAAAGCATTGATCTGGCTTTATCTATTTTAAAAGAAAAGTATGAGGAAGTTGCTGGTCAAGCCGAATTTCAGGGGAGACATTAACTTTTCTCAGAGTCTGACGGACAGCTGTTAGCAGCAGTTGGCAAACCAGTAAAAAGCAATAATGGGCGCATTTACTGATTTTCATTGGTAAATTTCACATTGTCCGGCCGGGGTGAAAAAAATATGAGGCTGACCGGTATTGCACGGTACAGCCCCATTACCTAAACAAAACAAACTTATTGAGTAACCAGTGTTACAGTGGTATTGTTATCTGTGATTTCAAATTTGTACGAAGAACCTTTAAGATCTTTCATGTCGTAGATTCTCCTAAAACCCTGAGGGTGACGTACTGTAGACTCGTGAACGAGCCTGCCATTGTTGTCAAAAATTTTTACATCCACGGGCCCTGCATTGTTTAGCACAGCCAGCCTGTACTTCCTGTCACTATCCACACTTAGCACATTGGCTTTTAAAGCTACTGCCGGAGTTTTTGTGTAGCTAATGGTTTCTGCTTCTACAGAACCATCAGGATGTACTACTTCAAAAGTATACGAACCCTCCGGTAACGAAGTAAAGTCGAACTGCTGGGCAAAGCCTTCTTTGTTCAATACTGTCTGGCTATGAACTTTCGAACCTTTGTCGTTAAAGATATTGATTAAAACTGCGCCTTGATTCTCGTTAATGTAGACCAGCTTGTACTTAGCTTCTACGTTGTTAACGATGGCGACTTTCTTTTTTGGAGCTAAATTTTCGTCACCGTTTACATTAGCGTATACGGTGCCAGCCAATAGCAGGGCTACCAGTGTTGTTAAAATTTTCATACTTATTTGTTGTTTTTGACCTACACATAAGACGCACTTTACAGGGGTAAAGGTTGCAAAGACTTTAAAATATTTTGATAAACGGATGAATAATACCGCCGGACGGGTGCTATTAAAAACTGAAATAAACTTCATTTACAGGATTACCGCCCTGGTTTGATGGTTTTGGATAACTTTACGAAATGACTTACGCAGAAAATATACTTAAGTACTACAGCAATATTTCCATACCTCAGCAACTGCCGGAAGGTGTAGAGGTACTTTACCCGTTTGATGACAGCGAAGTCAGCGCTATCCTCAATACTTTTTATAACAAGTATTTTAACGATAGCCAAAAGCGTACTTTCCTGATCGGCATTAACCCCGGGCGCTTTGGCGGAGGCTCGACCGGAATACCATTTACTGACCCGATAAGGTTAAAAGAGGAACTGGACATTGAAAATAGTTTTGACCCGAAGCCGGAATTATCCTCCAGGTTCATCTATCAAATGATCAATGCTATCGGCGGACCGGAGGTGTTTTACAAAAACTTCTATTTTACGTCTGTTTCGCCACTTGGCTTTGTAAAGGATGGCAAGAACCTCAATTACTACGATATTCCCGCGCTACAGGAGGCGCTTGAAGAGTATATAGTTGAAGAAATGAAAAAGCAGTTGGAATTTGGAGCAAAGGACATTGCGTTTAGCCTGGGTATGGGCAAAAACATTGCATATCTTAAAAAGCTAAATGCCCGGCACAAACTATTTAAGGAGATAGTTCCTCTGCCTCACCCTCGATGGATCATGCAATACCGTCTGAAAAGACTGGATGAGTTTGTACAGGAGTACAGCACAAAACTTACCCGAACAATTGATTAGAAAATCAAATTGCATCTGTTCTTTCGCTTAACGATCTCCACAAAAACAGCGTGGCATACGCCTGCCAGCCCGACCATTGCTTAGAAAGCTGTTGAAGCTGTACCATTGTAGGTTTTTCCTTCTGACCCCACAGGCTGCGGATTGCATTTTGTAATCCGGCATCTCCCATAGGAAAAGCATCCATAAATCTGAGGCATCGCATAGCCACGTAGTTGGCAGTCCATGTCCCTATGCCGTGCAGCGTGGATAACTGCACTACAGCCTCACTAAGGCTAAGCTGTTGAAGTTCGCTTTTGCAAATTTTGCTTTCCGCAAAAACCTCTGCCAGCTTTAATATATAATCTGCCTTTTGCCTCGAAAACTGTATACTCAGAAGATCTTCTTTGGTGGCTGCGGATAACTCTTCCGGTGAGGGGAAATAAAAATACCGGTGCCCTTCAAAATCCTCGTAGCTGCCAAATCGCTCTACCAACGCCCGTTTAAGCTTGTAGGCAAACTTAAGATTGATCTGCTGACCAATCACCGACCAGCAAAGTGCCTCAAAAAGGTCATTGATCCCTATCAGCCTGAGGCCGGTATATTTTGGCATTAGCTGGTTAAGCAACGGATCATTAGCAGCCAGGGCATAAAATCCGCTCAGGTTTCTTTCCAGATCAAACCAGGAGTTTACATAATCGACAACGGCAAGTTCTGGCATAGCGCCTGCGGTCAATTTGCTGATTTGCAGAGCATTTGCAGTAGCTGAGATTTCGAGTAAAGCCTTTTGACCATTAATGGAAACAGCTTTATATATCCTTTCGTTTTTAATGGTGTAAAGGCACTCATCAAAGCCCCTGTCCAGGTACCAGAGGCACTCCTTGTAGCTAAAATGTTCGGGAATGGGGATTTGTATGTGCATTGATTATTTTCTTTACGAACAAAACTATGAAAAGGATACCGGTTAATTCCAGTGCTATTGTCTCTATTGGTTACGATGCAGCAAAAGAACTGCTTGAAGTAGAATTTGTAGATCATGGTGGCATTTACCAATATTATGATGTAGTCAAAGCTGAGTATGAAGAACTGATGCGGGCCGGCTCCATCGGAGCGTACTTTAATCAATACATTAAATTTCAGCACGAGGAATATAAGGTGGACTGAAGTTATAAATTAACCTTCAGGCCAAAGGACAATAAACGGCCACGATTTACCACACCGACATCAGAAAGGGTGGTTGGCGTTCTGTAAAGCTCATCCGTCAGGTTATTCACGCTTCCGAAAAAAGTGATGTCATCAAACTTAATGTGCAGTCTGGTATTGAGCACCACATACCCTGACTGGTCAGACACCTGCCTGATTTCCCCATGATATATTCCATTGATGTTTAGGTTTAACTTCCAGAATTTAAAATTAGTCCTGGCAGAAATCATCCTCTTGGGTATGTATGTAAAATCATCCATAAGCTCGCTAAAGGTGCCTGTAAAAGTAAATTTTCCAGAAGGCCGGTAAGTAACGCCTACCTCCACGCCGGAGGTATTGATGTTTCCCGGCAAATTATAGAAAGTGGGTGCAAGCAGCGGGTTGTTTTCCGCTCGTACAGGGGGAGCATCGGGGTCAAGAAAGATGAGGTTCTCGATAGTATTGTGGAAGTAGGTGGCCGTAACAGAAAATATGGTAAAGTTCTGCGTGTAGGCCACTTCCATGGTCTTTATCTCTTCTGCATCCAGCGCTGTATTGCCATAGTCGACCGGATTGTTCTGATCATAAAGCTCAAGATAGTTTGGGGCTCTGAAAGCCTGGCCGTACATCAGTTTCAATATTCCCTTCCAGGGTGTATTGTAAATGATTGCTCCCCGAGGATTAAGGCTTGTACCAAAGTCGCTGTAGCTATCGAGGCGAGCACCAAAAGTCAATTTTAAATGGTCATTGAAGGAATGTTTATCCTGAATAAAAAAGCCCCAGACATGCCGCCGGTCATCTGTATTGTTAAAAGGCAGTTCATACTCCCTGATGCCTCCAAAGTAATTAAATTCCACATAATCATGAGTGGTAAGTGATACGGCCTTGGAAATTCCACCCTGCTCGTAAGACAGGCCGGTAAGCAATTCGTTTTTGTCTGCCAATAGATATGCCGCATCCACATTTAGGCTATTGGCCGAACTCTTCATAAAAGGCCCGGCAAAAAAGTCTTCAGTCCAGCCGTCGTATCCGGCCGGAAATATAACAGCCTTGGTCTTCCAAGTCTCGACTCTGCGGCCAACTTTGAAGTTGAGCTTTAGTTTTTCGGTTACAGCCAGCCTGTAAGAAAAGTTGAGCATGGTTTGAAATGACTCTTCGGAATTATTAAAGTCTGCAACACCACCCAGGCCATAAAAACCTCTGAACTCTCTCTCATGGTGCCGCATCTCTACCTTCAAGCCCTTATAATCGACCCCGAGCATGGCATCAAAGCCTCGTTCCTGATCGGTCATGTCTGAGGTCCTGCCTACGAGATCAGTAAATTCATCAAACTCATAGCCGTCGTTTGAAAAGCCTTTTACAAACGCATTTATATCTACGTTTTCATAAGATTTGGAAAAATTGCCGGCTACGGAAACACTGTGAAAGTTGCCATAGGAAAGTTGAATGTCATTAACATTTTCCTTGGTGACAATATTTACTACTCCCAAAAAGGCATTGGAACCGTACAGTGAAGATCCCGGCCCACGGATAACTTCTATTTGTTTAATGTTTTCAACAGGGATCAGTCTGTTGATAATGGAAACTCCTCCGGTATAAAGATCGTTGAGACGGTTTCCATTGACCAGAAATAAAACAGACTCTGATAATGCCGTGCTTCTGCCCCGTGCACCTATACGGTAGGCTTTGCCTTGTTCAATATCCAAACCGGTAAAATAACCGGGAACATAATTAAGCAATTCTTCCACCGACCGTACACCCATGCGCTCTATTTCTGTAGCAGTAAACACATAAACCGAGGAGGGTGAATTGATGTAGGCTTCAGCAGTTTTGGAGGCAACGGAAATCTCAAGGTTTATCAGCTCGTCCAGTGACATTTCAAAATACTGATCCAAATCCTCTTCCTGAGCCTGAGATACAGTACCTAAGGACAAAAACATCAATGAACTTAAAAAATAAGCATAACGTCTGATTCGCATACAGCCAACTTGAAAAATAACCAAAATGCCTATATAAGATAAATAGTATTCAGTTTAAAAGCATGTCTTTCGGGATTTTTGTTGACCCTTTTGCCGCTATCAGGCAGGAATGGCTTCATGCAAAGAATAACCCACAGGCAGAAATAACTCCTTAGTATCTTATTCACCCTTACAAGATAAACCTGTAAGTATACTTTAATAGGAAAATGTTATGCGGTTTTTTATCAAATAAGCCACCATATAGGTGTGCAAAAGTATGGCTGCGGTTGTCAGGGGATTCGGAGCGGTTTTGTGTCCAGACCAGAAATAATGTTGACCCCGGAATGTATTCCCACCTGAGCACCATATTAGAGCGAAACTGGGCAAAATTAAAGTCGGGATTCTCTATGGCATAGTCTGTTTCACCATTGAGGTTTTCATCGATCAGGTATTCATCATTTTCCGAATCGTAAGTACTTTTGGCCACTACAAATCTGTTGGAATATTTTTCTGCATCCGGCTCTGTCACCTTCTTAAACTCGGAGTAGCTGCCCGAAGCCGCGAAGGGCTGTCCCCAATATTGGATCGACATATTGGGTGTGATCATATACGTCATCCTAAAGGACATATTATAAGTCGTCTGATCAATTTGAGCAATGATGTACCTATCCTCACCCCGGTTATCCACAGTAGTTACGTATTGCATTTTATCCACATTATTGCTTACACTTGGATTGAGCGAAATATTCCAGGCATTGCTGGGACGGTATATGAAGTTGACCCATAAGCCTCTGTTATTTTGGTTATCCTCAAAGCCGAAGCCCCACCACGGGTTTACCTCTACGCTAAATTTTTTCCTTGTATCCGAGCCTAACCATGCCCAGTATTCAAAGCGGCCGGGATAGGTAAGGGCGGGACCTCCACGTAAATCGGCATTGGAAATGGCATAACTGCGCACATAAAAACCAGCTCCTCCATACCAGAAATTTTTAAATTCAAAGTTGGTTTCCATATTCATATCTTTCTCCGTATTTACACCTCCAAAATCCCATGATGAGGACTGATTGAGATTAACACGTAATGACCTGAATGCACCAAATGGCTTGAGCTTTCTATACTGCACCCATAGCCATTGGGTCATCATATCGGTTTGGCCGAGAAATCCAATATCGTTTAACTCGAGTTCGGGAGACAACCAGTTAAAGCCTACATCATAAATAACTTTTCCACTTCTTTTACCAAAAACAAGGGTGCCTCCTGTACCCGTCAGTTCATTTCTGGTAGTATCGAGCTTGGTGTGGTGATTATCTGAGCGCTGAAAAAACCTTTCCGGGGATTTCTGTGTAGAAGTCACTGCCTCCTCACTTCCTTCTACCTTGCTTACTATCATTTTAGAAGTGATGAAATAAGTGCGTTGGAGCCAGTATTGGGTAAAATCGAGACCAGCCGTATAAGCGGACTTGTGAAGCCAGTTTAGTTTCGGGTCCTCTATCTTCCGGTTTGTTGCTGTTATCATTCCACCCACAAGCGTGTTTCCTTTATTGATATCCTGCTGTGCCCGAGCCACGAAATAGTTGGTCAGAGGTTCAATAGTTTCTTCCCGGGTATAGCCCAGGCTATCTATTTCAGCAGTCTCCACGGCCGTTACAGACTCCAGGATTCCCCATGAAAAACCATTCTTATTTTTACCCGTTATTTTGGCCGCTCCCAATATTCGCGAATTGGTAGATGATTTAACAAATTCATCCACATCGTCATCGTCTGCTTCTCCGTCGCCATCCAGATCGTCATCGTCAGTATCAATAGACTGCTGAGGGTTCCGGCCTATTCGCCTGGAATAAAACAGGTTGTTGTTTCCCGAGTTGGAAACTGGAAAGGTGAGGATATTACTGCCTTCAATAAAAAAGGGGCGCTGTTCGGGAAAGAAAAGCCTGAATGCAGATAAATTTACCTGCGAGGGATCGGCTTCAACCTGTCCAAAATCCGGATTTACTGTAAGATCCAGGGTGATGTCGCTGGTAATGCCAATTTTTGCGTCAAGACCAAAGTCAATGTCTGAGGATGAACCCGTGGCATAAGGATTACCCTCTTCTTTTTCAAACCGCTCTGTTTTCGCGAGTACGTAAGGTTGTATTTCCAATTGCTTTTGGGGCCTTATACCTGTCAACCCCCGCAACTCGCCGAACAAATGCACCCAGCCTGCTGCATCCTGAGGTATATACTGCCAGTTGGAGCGTTCATTATTTCTGAAAAACCTGCGGGTAACCTGCAAACCCCAAACGTGTTCGGGCTTATCGGCAAAGCGAAGCTGGCTAAGGGGAATCCTCATCTCGGCGATCCAGCCTTCATCATTAATGCTCGTTTTAAGGTACCAGATAGGGTCCCAGTTGCTATCCCAGTTATTTCCGTTGTTAGATACGTACTCATCCCCCTTCACACCGGAAACGGATGCTGTAAATGAAAATGCCGTCCTTTTATCATAGTAACTATCAATATTTATCTCTACAAAATCGCCTTCGAAGCCATCCCTCCTCGACATGCGACTAACTATTTTGGCGGGGTCAGGGTCAAGGTTCTTAAAGAGCACATAGAGGTTTTTAGCATCGTAGAGAATTTTGAACTGTGTCTGAACGGTAGGGGCAGCACCATCATCTGGCGTACGCTGTGTGAAATCACCACCTCCCCAGGAAACCTGGTCCCAGGCATTATCATCGGCTTTGCCATCTATTTTAGGAGGCTCACCCTCTATACGTTGGGTAGTATAAGATTTAACGGCAGCTTCTTGTGCGTAGCCACTGAAAACAATTGATATATAAATAAAAAAAAGAAGCAGAAACTTCATTGTTAGAGCTTTGGACCTTATAAGTTATTACTGCTATTATCCGCAATAGTTACAGGCTAACGAAGCTCTTATGCCGAATAGATCATTATTTGTGACAAACACCATATTTCTTTATACAGACGGAGAGCAAGCAGGTGATCTTGAGGTGCAATAACATGATGAAATCAGAATTTAACATCATGAATAGCAGCAGATAATGAAAATTGAGATAAAATCACGTACCTTAAACAAACTATAACTACTAATTTGAAGACTATGAAACCCAAGGTAAACCTCAAAGAAAAGTTCTCCCGTTTTTCCGCATACTGGACACCGAAGATTGTGGGGGAGCTGAACGGCCAATATGTAAAGCTCGCCAAGCTAAAGGGAGAGATGGTTTGGCATAGCCATGCCAACGAAGATGAAATGTTTTTAATTGTAAAGGGTAGTATGACGCTGCATTTCAGAGACGGCAAAGTCGATTTGAATGAAGGAGAAATGTTCGTAGTGCCAAAAGGAGTGGAGCACCTGCCTGTAGCGGAAGAAGAGTGCCATGTTATGCTATTTGAACCCAAATCAACGGCGCATACAGGCGAGGTTGAGTCCGAGCTAACGGTGAAGGAGTTGGAATGGATATAATTAACGGGCTCGTGCTGCAAAAAACACCAGCATACTAACGCCTAGAAAGATCACTCCCATGCCACCAAGCAGCGAAATAAGAAACCAGCGATCCATGAAGGTATTGATAAGCACATCGTTCGGGTTACTGGGATTAACATAAATCGGGACCTCTTCACCCATAGAGTAACTAGGGGGATCGGATTCTACGTTGGAATAATAAGTGTATGTCTGGCCGTTAATTTCATATTCAAATACCGGCTGGGAAGGGTTGCTTACCACAATAGCGACTGTCTGCTCAGCTTCCCTGACAAAACTGCGATTGGAAGTGTACAAATGGATCGCCACCCCAAGCATAATAACACCAACCAAACCAAAGACAATAGTCAGGATGGCAACTCCACCTCCACTAAATGGTCCCGGCCTTTTGATATACTCATCATCAGCGATATCTTCATCGATCAACTCAGCAAGCCGTTTGGCATCTCTTAAGGTTAAGTCAAAATTGGTCCGGAGGTATTTAATAGCCTCTATTTTACGACCTTTAATCAGTAATTCCCGAATATATTGCTTTTGAACTTCTGCAACTTCCATATATCAATTTAATGATATTTTTGAACTTATACCAGTCCTTTTAATAGCAATGAGCAGGATCAAGCCGAATTTCTG
>NZ_SMLW01000440.1 GCF_009711405.1 Fulvivirga kasyanovii
CTTCTATATCCAGTATCAAGTCCGCATCCCTTACGGCCTTTGCTGTCGTCGGACCAAAAGCTGCTATTCTCGTATTGTTTTGCTTAAACTCAGGGAAATTGACCAAAAGCGAATTGATACCGGAAGGGCTAAAGAAAGCCAGGATATCATAATACACATTTTCAAGATCCGAAAGGTCGCTAGCTACTGTACGATAAATAATAGCTTCACTATAGTTAAACCCATTCTGATTCAAAAAATCCGGAATATCATTTTTCCTGATATCTGAACATGGGAATAAATATTTTTCGTTTTTATGTTTTTTAAGTATTTCCAACAGATCGGTGGCTGTACGATGACCTGTAAAAATCTTTCGTTTTCTGATAACAATATATTTTTGCAGGTAATTTGCCGTTTGCTCTGAAATACAGAAGTACTTCATGTCTGCAGGCATCTCGATTTTCATCTCCTCACAAATCTTGAAGAAATGATCAACAGCATTTCTACTGGTAAAAATAACAGCCGTATGCTTCAGAACATCAATTTTTTGTTGCCTGAATTCTTTAAGAGATACAGGATCCACCTGAATAAATGGTCTGAAATCTACCTTTAGGTTATACTTTTCCGCCAATTTAAAATAAGGCGAATTTTCATCACTAGGTTTTGGCTGAGAAACGAGGATACTCCTTACGGGACGCATCCTATCTTTCACTTGATCGGTCATAACTTCACTCAACAGTTACTCTTTACTCTTAGTAAATCAGAATGGTTGATTTAATCCTAAATAAAGGACAATACCAAATGGTATTACTTCAGTGCCGCAAAGGTATGAAAATAAATGTAAAGTTTTGTATGAGGCTGAACTCAATAATTTAAAAAACAAAATTACCACCCTCAACCCAAGGAAGATCAATATTATATTAATAATGGAGCTGTAATAATCTGCTGAAAAGATGGTGAAACCAAAGCGGGACAGCACAATTGCAATCAAAGCAAGACTGAAAATAATCAGGGTCATCCGGATATAATTGAAAAAGTGGGACACTACAAAATTACCCAGCTTGAACAGTGAAGACATATTGCTGATTAGCAGATATTTGGCAAAGAACCACCCCGTAATCAACATAGATAACTGGAACCACTTCCATAAACTGTCCCAATATCCATCAGGGTTAAACAGGCTGGCTTCTACATGAATATCCGACTGATAGACCAGCAACAACAAAACCAGGCCTACCAAAAAACTGAGATACAAGTATATTAAAAGGTTGATCTGGTTTAAGGGCCGGCTCTTAAATAGGTTTTCGTCACTTTCCCTCAGAGAGAATGCTCTGCTGGTTTTAAAAAAATCTGACAACATCCGTGGGAAATAATTGTACAGCGCTGCCAGAAAAGCACCTATCAGTACCAAAGCCGTAATAACAAAATTATAAAAAGGATGTACATCTCGTGTACGTACAATCACTGGATTTTCTGCAAGGGGCTTATCCTTGGAGCTGTATTTCACGATACGTGTACTTACGCCGAAAGGGTCCAATTTCTTATGATATATAGTAAAATGCCATTGGTCAGAACCATATGCACTTTTAAGACTATCCAGGTCATATGATTTATTCTTTATCACCCCTAACATTCTGTTGTTAAGAAAAAAAGAAAACTCCTGCTCGCCTCTTACCTGTAGAATACTGTTATGAAAGTCTGATGGTGAAATATCAAAATGGATTGTCTTGCCTCTAAATGAAGATCTACTCACTAAGGGAAGATAGCTCCCCCCACTTTCATCGTAAAAGTACCAATCATGGGACACGTCCCTTACAAGTGTTGTGTCAGCCCCTATGGCTTCAAAAGTGTATAAGCCGGGTATCAGATAAAAAAATATATATAGTAACCTTTTCTTCACGTTCGTAAGATTTCGCTGCAATTTATCAGAATTTAGCTATATAACCGAAATGAAACTTTGAAAGACGCGTACTTA
This sequence comes from Fulvivirga kasyanovii, assembly GCF_009711405.1. Taxonomy (GTDB): domain Bacteria; phylum Bacteroidota; class Bacteroidia; order Cytophagales; family Cyclobacteriaceae; genus Fulvivirga; species Fulvivirga kasyanovii. The sequence continues at coordinate 1,955 of NZ_SMLW01000440.1, forward strand.
AAACCTGATCTTCCGATTTACCAACTGCATATACAAGGCTTACAACACCCGCCTTGGTGGAAAAGTTGATACCTGCACCTATTCCTAAGGGATTATCCGACATGCTATTCCCTCCCAGATCAAAGTACAAATAGGACTGGTCGTAAAAAATGAACAAGGATGAGCTTTCATCAAAATGCAGTTGAACTTCCATATTTGAGACCAGATAATCTGAGGCGAAAAAAAAGTTTTCATTAAATCCCCTAAGGCTCCTTAAACCTCCTAGCCTAAACAGGTCATTTTTAAATAACTGGTCGTTAATAATTTTACCTCCGGTTATTTTTTGATGAAAGACAAACAATTTACTTATGGGTAAATAATATTGATACAAGCCTTCAAATTGATACTGTACTGTATTTAATTCCAGTCCTTCATATATTTCAGAAGGTAATGATACATTTTTTCTGATTTTCTTTGTGCCGACTGCTGCCTCCAAATAGGCCCCCATACCCGACTTTCTGTTTATTCGTTCATTAAAATTATTTACACCGTATCCTATACCATAATAATTAAGGTTAAAATCATTGACTTCGGGCAAACTCAAAACGTCCTCAAGGCCTTCAGTACTTAACAACCTTGAGGTTTTTAATTTTGTAAAGAAAGATATATTACTATTTGCAACCTGATAGTCAAATCCTATAAATGCATTCCTGTTAATAAAGGTGGTGTCCTCCTTTAGGAGCTCATAAGAAGTGCTAAAATTTAGGGGAGAGGCTAGTATATTTGGGTGGCGATATGAAATGTTGAGAAACTGAGATAGTGGTTTCAACCTTTGCCACACTACATCAAGTTGCTTACCGCTATTGAATAAGTTTGTGAGAGAAAGATCAAATTGTCCGGTAACCAATAGTTTACCGTCATTTTGGGCATTTGGCAAAACTCCTACAACGCCATCAATTCGATTAGCATTTATAGGTTCCAGGCGTAGCTGTATACTTGCCTGACTATTTTGAAAGGTTATCTGAACCGGGCCGGTTAGTTCCATAAAACCAAGTTTACTGATGCGGGCCGGTATTTTGTTGACTGTACTTTGATTAAATACCTCCCCGGGCCGCAACTCCAGATAACTCATCAGCCATTTGCTTTTAACCTTATCGGTGCCCTTAATTATTAGAGAATCGTAGGTTATCAAGGGGCCGCTGGTATAGTTAAGTACCGCCTGGATAACATTGTCAGAAACGGTTACTGAATCCAGGCTTATTGAAGCAAATGGGTGGCCAGTGTTTTCGCTCTGCTTTACAATCTTCCTAAACAATCTGGCAAGTTCGCCGTATTTAAAAGGTTTATTAATGTAGAACCTCTCCCTGTAACCAATTTTGCTGAGCAGGACCTCAGGAACCGATCCTTTATGAAGGTAGGCCCAATGATATTGGTCCCCGGTACTTACACCCAGGCTAAAGGTATGATTTGAGATGCTGATACCAGTGTATTTAGCCCTTAAGTATCCCTTGGAATATAGGCCCGTTAGCAACTTATTGGTCAGCACCATCACTTCCAGTGAATCTGCAACAGGCTGTTTCAAGGGCTGGAATTCTTCTATAATATCAAGTGTTTTATCAGTGCCTAAAAATTGTAGTGTGTAGCCTTGCTCCTGACAATAAGTAGCAACTGGTAAAAAAAAGAAAGCGATATGGAATAGTTTCCTTACCAAATAAATAGGTTTAATTTTAAGCTGACTTAATTATAACAATTTGGCTGGTATATATCTACATGTTCCGTTTTGTAAACAAGCTTGTTATTACTGTGACTTCCATTTCAGTACTAATCAAAGGTATGTCAAAGAAATGACCGAGGCATTATGCGCAGAACTAAAGCTACAAAAAGATTACCTTCATCATGAGCCTGTCAAAACTATTTATTTTGGCGGAGGAACTCCCTCTCTTTTAACCGATGAACAATTAAGACGGATTTTGGATATAATTAAATCCAACTATAGTATAGCTGGTGATCCTGAAATAACGCTTGAGGCTAACCCTGATGACCTTACTCCGGAAAAACTGGAATCGCTTCGCCAAATAGGTATCAACCGGCTGAGTATAGGTATTCAGTCATTTAATCAGGATGTATTAAAGTATCTGAACAGGGCGCATGACCGTGGGCAGGCGCTCAGGTGTTTTGAAAATGCCCGAAAGGCCGGATTCAATAATATCAGTATAGACCTGATTTATGCCATACCGGCAGATAGCCATGATAACTGGCACCAGGATCTTGATCAGGCTCTGGAATTGCAGCCTGAGCATATATCTTCATATAGTTTAACTATTGAGCCTAAAACCACTTTTGGCAACTGGCTGCGCAAGGGCAATATTCCTCCAATCGATGAAGAGTTTTCCGCTACTCAGTTTGAGATACTTATGGAGCGGCTTACCCAGGCCGATTATGAGCAATACGAAGTTTCTAATTTCTGTAAACCGGGATATTATTCCCGTCATAATTCAGGTTACTGGAAGCAGGAAAAATATCTGGGAATAGGACCTAGCGCTCACTCTTATGATGGGGTAAACCGCAGGTTTAATATTAGCCATAACCCGAAGTACATGAAAGCTATAGCAGAATCAGAAATCCCTTATGAAGAGGATATTTTAACCGATGAAGACAGGATCAATGAATATCTGCTTACCACACTACGAACGAAGTGGGGCGCAGATCTTGGAAAGATGGCATACAAATGGGAGTATGATCTCCTTAGTGAGCAGGGGGCTTACCTGGAGCGTTTATTTGCAAAAAATTATGCTATAATTGACGATAACCATCTTAAATTGACCAAAAGTGGCTTTTTACTGGCAGATAAAATATCTTCCGACTTATTTAAAATTAAAATATGAAAGCATCTTTTGTTTTAAATGGAAAAACATACGAAGCTGATCTTATAAATCCGGTGGATATATCCATTCCATTAAAAGAAGGAAACGAAAACCCCAACTGCTACTATGCAGAGCCTGTTAGATTTGAAACCATTAAATCAGGGGATTTTGTGGGTAGTGTGGCATTGGGAGGAAGTGTTAATTATCAGGCAATTACACTTACACCTCATGGAAACGGAACCCATACAGAGTGCTATGGCCATATCTCTTCCGATAGAGGAGCCACTTTGAATAAGTGCCTGAACAGGTATCATTTTATAGCCCAGGTAATAACCCTCACACCTATCCGTGAACCCAATGGTGATATGGTGATTGGTTTTGATGATTTCCAGTCCGAATTCCGTGATGGCATAGAGGCTGTTGTTATCAGAACGGCTCCAAACTCTACCGAAAAGCTTCATCAACAATACTCTGGTGCCAATCCACCCTTTATGGATGGCAGAATTGCAGAATTTCTGTGTGAAAAGGGGGTAAAACACTTGCTTATTGACCTTCCGTCTGTAGATAAGGAGGTTGATGGCGGTGAGCTTAGGTCTCACAAAGCTTTTTGGAATATGAATGGTAATATCAGAAAGGATTGCACCATTACAGAACTGATTTACGTAAACAATGATGTACAGGATGGGTTATACTTACTCAATTTGCAAGTTACCAGCCTTGAAGCTGATGCCAGCCCTAGTAAACCTGTACTTTTTAAAGTTAAGGAATATTAGTTTTTAAATTTTATTTTACTTTTTTTGCTAATGAAAAATGACCCCATGACTAGCGAAGAAAAGAAGGCATATCTGTTACTTAAATCTGTAATTTTTCACTATCACGGATTAGATGAAAAAGAGAGGCAAAACCTGCAGGAAACTGCACAGGAAATTGATGGCCTTGAAGAACTAAAATGGGCAAATGAATTCATTGCTAAAGATTATTTCAACTCCTTCGACCGTGCCCGTGAATATTTAAATGATATTATTGGAGACTACCCTCTTGAAAAAAGGGTATTTTACATTGATATGGTCTGGAAGTCCAATAGCCTAAAGGGTTATGTTACAGAGCTTGAAGCAACGGCCATGCTAAAACTGGCACGCGACTGGAATGTAGAAGCTGAGCTTATGGAGATCGTTAAAAAGATCTCCGGCGGATCATAAGCTCATCATTTCTTTAAATTTTGCAGCCTGTCTGCGGCTCACCTCTACTTTGTCTCCTCCTCTTAACCTCACCATGAGACCTCCGTTAAACCACGGCTCAATACCCTCAACCCAGCTTAGGTTAACGATGTGCTTTCGGCTTGCCCTGAAAAAATGCCTGGAGTCAAGCTTCTCATCAAGCGCGTTTAAAGATTTGTGGATCATGGGGCGGTTATTATCAAAGTAAACCTTGATATAATTACCATCTGATTCGAACAATCGGATATTGGAAAGGCTTACAAACCAGCACTTGTCTCCATCTTTCACAAAAACCTGATCATCAAGTGTAAGCTTTTTATCAGAACTTCTGGCAGTGGTATTAGCTGCCTGATGTTTAGCTAGTAATTTATTTATGCTTTCGTTTAAACGCTCTGTTTGTATTGGTTTTAGCAAATAATCCAGTGCATTTACTTCAAATGCCTTCAATGCAAACTCATCATAGGCTGTAGTAAATATCACCTGGGGCACGTTGTCCAGCATTTCAAGCAATTCAAAACCTGTTTTACCGGGCATCTGAATATCCAGGAATAAAAGATCAGGGTTTAAACTATTGACCATTTCCAATGCCTCATCTGCATTGGCAGCCTCCCCTACTATATCTATCTGGCCATAATCCTGCAGCAGATTTGTCAGCTCTTTTCGTGCCAATCTCTCATCATCAATTATTAATGCTTTCATATATTCAAATTTATTTTGAGCCCTATTAAATCCGTTATTATAGCTTAATTCCGCTTAGGTATGACTAATTCTGTCAAAACAATATTCTTAGATTCATTCTTAACAATTAAACTGGCCTCGCCCCCGTATAATAGTTTCAATCTCTGCCTGGTATTGCGAAGCCCTAAACCACCCTTGTTTTCAGCTTTAGCCCCATTAACGGATTTAAAGTGTCCACTGTTTCTTATCTCTATTTTTAATTGCGAATCGGTCACAAAAGTTCGCAAATCAATTATTCCTCCCTCTTTTAATTTTGATATACCATGTTTAATACCGTTCTCCACAAGGGTCTGTAGCATTAAAGGGGGGACTAAAAACTTGTACGATTCCCGGTGAATCTCAAACCTCGTCCTCAAACGCTCTTCAAACCGTATACTTTCCAGGCCAAGGTAGTCTTTCACTGTTTTTAATTCATCTTCAAAGTTAGTCAACCTCTTTTTATCGGAAACCAACGAGTTTCTTAGGATATTGGAAAGCTGCGTAATAGCATTTTTTGATTTGACAGGGTTTTCATCTACCAAAGCCCTTATGCTATTCAATGCATTGAAAATAAAATGTGGATTAAGTTGGGACTTGAGGTTATTGAGCTCAATCTCATTGATGGCGGCTTCATGTTGCAATGACAGATTGTATCGCTCAAAATAATGGTAAATAAAATAGAGAACTGACCATAAAAAAAAGATCAGGGCATAAACCATAGTAAGTCCAACCACATTGCTGATTTTCCAGACCTGTGGATTGAACATGCCAAGTGGAAAACTAATAAGCACCCTGATAAAGTAGACTGTAAGCCCCAGGCCAAAAACAGCCAAAAGAACCCGGGGTATTAACTTGGCCATATTAAATGCCAGCCAACCCCAATTAATAATAAACCTTCTGAACAGGTGGGTGATTAACAAAAAAGTGATAGCCTCCAGCAACCAGAATATCACCTGAGAGGTTTTTAGCAGTTGCCCTCCGAGAAAGATGAAGCCTAATATCTGCACAATGGCAAACAGAAGCCAGCCACCTATCTGCAACGACCAATATAACTTGAGTTTATTCACTAATCTTTAAGCACTATCAAAAAGCAAATTTACTTAATAACAGGGATTAAAAATTACGTTTTTTTATCAGTGGAAAGAAAGACGTATTTAGCGGAATTAGCCGTCTGTTCTGACCAGGAAGAGGAATAAAAAAACCGCCAATAATATGAAGATCCATGATAAGGCGTTCAGTAGCGTTCTCTGCCTAGGGAATACGTCATTCTTTATAAGGCCCATAGTTATAAATGCAAGCCCGGCGGCTATGTACATCGATGCTTCCCAATACTCTTTTATATATATCTGATAGAAAGAAAAAAGCAACATCAGACCTCCGACAAAATATTGTATACCGGCTTTATTCATTATTCTTTGTGATTATTACGATGTCTCGGGATAAACCTTCTGATAATAAGTCTTGTCCCTTTATCGTACGTAAAGTAGTTCCATACCCAGTTACTGAACACAATGAGCCTATTCCTGAAACCTATAATGGAGATAAGATGCACAAACATCCAGATCATCCACGCGAAAAGACCTCCAAATCGTAGCTTCCCCATATCTACAACAGCCTTATTTCGTCCTACAGTTGCCATAGAGCCTTTGTCCTTATAGGTAAACGGCTTTAGTGGTTTCCCTTTAAATGTTCTTTTTAAATTTTCAGCCAAATGATCTCCTTGCTGTATGGCTACGGGTGCGAGCATAGGGTGGCCATATGGAAACTCTTTTGATTTCATTACTGCAATGTCACCTATGGCATAAATATTTTCGTAGCCCTTGACCTTGCTGTATTCGTCAACAACTAAACGGCCTCTTTCAACTGATCCGTCATTTATCCCATCCGGGAAGTTTCCCTGAACACCTGCCGCCCAAATCAGCGTTTGGGTTTTTATTTCATCTCCATTGCTTAATTTGGCTACTGTGCCGTCATAAGAGGTCACTAAAGTGTTTAATTGGACATGAACATCAAATTTCTTAAGATATTTTAAAGCCTTTCTTGAAGCAAACTCAGACATCGCACCCAGAAGCCGCGGAGTTCCTTCCAGCAGGGTTATATTCATTTGATCAAAGTCCAATTCCGGATAATCGGAGGGAAGGATGTTCTTTTTTAACTCTCCCAGGGCTCCTGCTACTTCCACTCCTGTAGGTCCACCACCTACAATGGCAATGTTCATCATAGATTCAAGCTTCTCGGGGTCATCAGTGATAGTGGCTGCCTCAAAGTTTTGAAGTATATGACTGCGAAGGTCAAGGGCTTGTGGGATTTGTTTTAATGGAAAGGCATTGGCCATGATAGATTCATTGCCAAAATAATTTGTCTTGGACCCTGTAGCTATCACCAGATAGTCATAAGACATTTCCCCAATCTCTGTCTGAATAGTTTGGCTGCCGGGGTCAACCGAATATACCTCTGCCATTCGGAAGAAAAAATTCTTCACTGGCTCCAACTGTTTTCGTAAAGGATCGGCGATAGAATCAGGTTCCAGCCCGGCAGTAGCTACCTGGTAAAGCAAGGGCTGGAAGGTGTGATAATTATTTCGATCGAACAACACTATCTGAAGAGGGGCCTTAGCCAACCTTTTAACTAATTTAATGCCCGCAAAACCTCCTCCTATAATAATCAAACGTGGATTTTTGGACTCCGGCACCGGTATATGCTTCATAGCTATCGCAGATTATCTTGGTAAAAATTGCCGGTGTAATATTAGCTCATTGTGACTAAATAAAAGAAGAAAAACGGACAGATTTAGAGGGGTTATTTTTTTATTATTTTAAAGGGAACTCTTTTAGACAAATTTGGCTTTTTAAAATAAGCAATAATTCATAGTTGATAATTTTCAAGGTTTTGGTTGAATGAAAAGTGCCGCTACAACAGCGGCACTTTTATTTTTATCCCCACGAATTATCTTCGTGCTTTTCCATTTTTATTTTTTCAAGGTCTCAAAGAATTTCATGGCGCTTTGTCCCAGGTTATCAGCTATTATCTTCTTGTATTCCACGCTGGTAATAAACTCATTACTCATAAATTCTTCCAGCAAAGGAGCCCAATCGTTGCTTTTGGGCATTATTATTCCAAATTGCTCTGTGCTTTCATCTCCACCAGGATGTCTCTTTACAGGTTGCCTGTTTTGAATAGCCTCAAAATAATAGGTAAAATCTACATTGGTAAATTTTTTTGGATCTGCAATAATCGCGTCCATAGCCTTACCAAATGAGGTTACATACTCTACTTTTAATTCCGGGTAGTATTTTGATTTGATATCCATCACCCACTTTTCATTGGTCGAGTTCTTTATAGTTACTACTGTCATACCCGCAAACTTTTCAGCAACCTCGCTAATGTTGTTCAACGTTGGTACTGAGTTATGGGTAAGCACCATTCCTATGTTGGTAATATATGGAGGACTAAAATTATACACTCTTTTACGAGCGTCCGTAATTGTAGTATTACTCAACCCAAATACACCGCCCTTTGCCTCCTTAACCTCTTCCAGAAACAATGTGAAATTGTTTGGATCCTTGCTCTGGTAAGTTACACTGACTTCAATACCTTCTTTATTTTCAACATACTCTTCAAACTTCTTCATCAGATCAACGGTGATACCTGTCATCTCACCGTTTTTCTTTGAAGAAAAGCCGGGCGATTCGGCATAGGTGTAAACCCAAGAAGCTGACCCTTTG
>NZ_SMLW01000061.1 GCF_009711405.1 Fulvivirga kasyanovii
CTACAATGCATTTTTATTAAAGCAAAAAGGCAGCAATACCTCTGTGGAAAACGTTTTGACCCACTTGTTGTCTGCTATCTGCATGATAACTTCTATGGCAGAGCTTTGCTTGACCTCATATTCAAGCATTACCTGCCTGCAGCTACCACATGGAGTTACGGGTATGTATTTTTCATTTGCTGCCTTTTTTGCCGTAACAGCAATTTTCCTGATCTTATGCTGACTATGACCTGCCCCGGCCTGAAACAATGCGACCCTTTCTGCACACAATCCGGCAGGATAGGATGAATTCTCCTGATTGGAACCTGAAATAACCTCGTTGTTTTCGAGTAGCAGCGCAGCGCCAACCTGAAATCCGGAGTAGGGCGAGTAGGAGGTTTCGCAGGCCTTACGGGCACTTTCTATCAGTTTCAGATCTTCTTCATC